>JBJTFZ010000178.1:0-3229 GCA_046093685.1 bacterium | reverse complement strand
GGATGAACCAAGTCGCATGGTTCCATCCATATCTCTCATATATTGCCAGTCGACCGGAGTTTGTGCAAGTGCAAATGATCTTGGACTGAATGAATTCCATGTAGCATTGTCTTCAACAGTCAATATCAATGCATTCTCTCCAAATTGATATCCATATCCCGTTCCATTGACTGAACCCAAACTCCAGAATTCCATGGTATTTGTGGATGCAATCGGAATTGACCAATAAGAAGAATCACTTTGTCCGATTTCCGGTGTTCGGCCCAATGAAAATGTTAAACCGGTTTTGTCTTGAATGATGATGTCATCAGACTCTTTATGTAATTTCTCTTTTTTGAGACCAAGTGATATTCCATATATCGTTGCATCGGTAAATTCTCCCGAAAATCCGTTTCGTGATATCTTGGATTGCCCATACAATAGATCCACATAAGGTTTTTTCACGGTAACTTCATTTGTATCTTTATCTTTTCGACGATTCATTCTTCCGCCTTGAGCAAAAATTGCTTCGGACATCAATAATATACAAGCAAGTATGATCGGGGTAGATCTTTTCATGATAACTCTCCTAATGATGTGTCAAAATATCAAAATTGTTGTGGATCCCCATCACTGAAATTTATAGAAAAAAACCCCATCCTCAATGGACGGGGTTTTGATTATCCTGCATATTCGGCGACTTCTTTGATTTTCCTGACATTCGGTAAAGATCCTTTATCTCTGCGATGCATCGCTATTAATGCGGAGGCATATATTTCTTTCCAGGTCAAACCAAATTTTTGCATGAGTTCTTCGGGTTCACCGCTACCACCAAAAGAATCTTTCACGCCAACAAATTCCATTGGAACAGGATGGTTTTTCACAATAGCTTCTGCGACTGCTCCACCCAATCCTGCATGTACTTGATGTTCTTCTGCGGTAACAATTGCGCCACATTCTTTTGCGGCAGCAACAACTGTGTCAAAATCAAATGGTTTGATGGATGGACTATTGATCACTCTTGCTTTGATTCCTTTCTCAGCTAGTTTGTCTGCTGCCACCAATGCTTCCCAAACCATTGAACCACATGCGATCAATGCGATGTCATTTCCTTCGCGCAATACTTGGGCTTTTCCCAATGCGAAAGGATGATCCGGTGAAGTGAACAAAGGAACCGGTGAACGACCAAAACGAATATAAGCCGGTCCAACATGTTCACCAATTGCGATTGTTGCTTTACGAGCTTCTTCATAATCACAAGGAACAACAAGTGTCATGTGTGGGAGTGTTCGCAAAAATGCGACTTCCTCAAGTACTTGATGTGTCGCACCATCCGGACCAACACTGATACCAGAGTGCCCACCACCAATTTTCACATTTGCTTCATTGTAACACACAGAGATGCGAAGTTGATCCGCATTTCTTAATGCACAGAATGCGCCATAACTTGCAAAGAATGGAATCTTTCCTGACAAGGCAAGTCCCGTTGCAATTGTTGTTGCATTTTGTTCAGCAATACCAATTGAGAAAAATCTATCGGGAAATTTTTCTTTGAATAATGATGTCATCACCGAACCGGTGATATCACCACCAAGCACCACAACATTGTCATGGCGTTCACCAAGTGTCACCAAACCATCGCCAAAACCAAATCGTGTTGGCTTGGAACCATATTGTTTGAAATCTTCCATAATTCTCTCTGTTTATTGTTTTGTTGAGGTGATATTTTTTACCAAGCATTCCGATGGAATCAATGATGTCAATATATTTTGATCGGAAAACCAGGTTTCTGTTCCATTGGCGATAATTTCTGCCGCAATGCGTTTGTCGATCAAACAATACACATGCATTGTTGATTCATAAGGGCTATATCTACTATACCCATAACCATTGGGCATTGTTATGGATTGTATATCCATTCCGGGTTCTTGGTTTTTGGGTAATTCATATCGATATAAAACCGTACTCACCGCTCCTGCATAGTCTGCTAGCGTGATGGTTATTGTTCCACCCGGAAACACATATTCGCCCGTGGTTTTGGATACATTGATTCCTTCAATCGTAACCTTACCTGAACTTGAGGGAAGTTTTGTTGCCCCGCGAAATGTTGCCGGTAAACAATTCTTCAACTCTGTTGGAGAAATACTTTGTGATAATGTTGTGTCGATAAAAACCATTTCTCCTGTCGGGCTTTGGATTTGTTTGCCCTTTGATTGCAAGTCTTCTGAATCACCACAAGAAATGTACAAACAAGATATCAACACAATCAAAAGTGTTTTTAACACAAACTTCATTTCAATTCACCGAGTGCTTGTTCGGCTTGATCTTTGTTTGGAGGAACTCCATGCCACTTATAACTATCTTCCATAAATGACACACCGCGTCCCATATATGTCTTTGCGATGATTGCTGTTGGTTTTCCTGTTTTGTTTTTTTGATTATTCAAAAACACATCAAATGCTTTTTGTAAATCTTCAAAATCATGTCCATCAACCACCACGGTGTCAAATCCAAAAGCTCTGCATTTTTCATCGATTGGATATACATCCATCACTTCGGGCAGGCGACCATCGATTTGACAATCATTATTGTCTATGATCCAACAGAAATTGTCCAGTTTGAAATGGTGAGCGGACATCGCTGCTTCCCAAACAGACCCTTCTTGTAATTCACCATCACCCGTCAAGCAATACACTCGTTGATCATTGTGATCAAGCAATGCATCACTCATTGCCATTCCTACAGCTATGGAGATTCCTTGTCCAAGGGAACCGGATGATGTTTCCACTCCGGGCAAACCCATGTCTCTACCTGGATGACCTTGCAATCTTGTATTGTATTTTCTAAGTGTGGATTGCTCAGCTTTGGGGTACATTCCCGCATTGGCAAGCGCAGCATACATGACGGGAGCCATGTGTCCTGCACTCAACACAAAACGATCTCTACCTTCCCAATTGGGATTATTGCGATCATATCGCATATTTCCATTGAAATACAATGTTGTGAATATATCGGATGAACCAAGTGGTCCGCCACTATGTCCGGATCCGGCAAGCACCAACATTTTTATGATATCTCTTCGGATTTCTTTTGCGATTAGTGTTAATTCTTCCGGACTTTGTCGTTTATTTTCAAATATTTGGGTACCAAACTCTACTTCTAATGACATAATGTTTCCTCAACGGTTATTCAAGAATGTTGTGGTGTATTGTGAGAAATCCATTCTTTGGCAACTTGAATGATATTTGTG
>JBJTFZ010000177.1:0-3475 GCA_046093685.1 bacterium | reverse complement strand
TCCTGAATATTCCGCGAAATATTGATCATATGCCGCAAGTTTAGCTTCAGGTGTTTGCGCTTCTGACAAAGATTGCTGAATTCTCGCAATCTTTTTTGCTGCATTCAATGTATCTTGCTTTGAAGGCTCAAGTGGGAATGTGACATATTTTATTTTACGAGCAGACTTTTGCTTTGTAAACTCTTTGACTGCCTCATATTCAGCTTGCAATTCCTGATCAGTTGGCTTGGCAATACTCTTAGCATCTACCGAATTAAGACTGAATTGAATATAATCAAAATCGAATGTCGTACTTTCATTGACATATTTGTTCTTCAAAAATGAGGGCGAAACAATGGAAGCCGCTGTTCCTGTTGATCTACGAAAATGTTCAAGTAAACGAGACTTGTACATGAATTCTTCAATCTTCAGCAAACTGTTTTTAAACTTTGCAACTTCTTCCGCAGGATCAACAGTTTCGGGAATCATCCCTGCCTTTTTACCCGCTGCAATGTTTTGAGAAATGATGTCCGGATTGGTCATGACATCCAAATATGCCTGACGATTGAACTTACCTGAAGAATCAGTGAAGTTTCTGGTCAAATATTCCGGAGGACTATCCAACATCATGTCAAGCACTTCATCTTGAGTTACTTTGATGCCGGCTGCTTTCCCTGCCTGACGAATGAGAATTTCTTCAACAAATTGATCCCATACGGCTTGGCGAATGATATTCTCATCCACTTCTGCTTGCGGATTTTGTTGCCTCTGCATGTCAGCTTGCTCTTTTACACGCAGTTCGAATTCTTGATATGTAATCTCCTCTCCGTTTATTGTACCGACCACATTGGAGGAGGTTGAGTTATTCAATAGTGCTCCGAGATTGGAATCGGAAGCGACCATGAAGGCAATGAACGAAACGACGAAAATTACCAACATGTAAGGGGAAATATCTCGCATGCGTGAGATGATACCCATTGTATACTCCTAAGCGTAAACGAAAATTGCATCTTGATTTTAACAATCAGGACATCGAATAAGCGACAAAATTAGGCCAAAATAGCGAGAATTCCAACATTGAAATACGGCATATTCGCTGATTTCATGGTAAAAAGAGCCAATTTTGAATCAGTATCTCAAAATGCACTCAATGGAATGAAGTCCTCTAAAAAAAAAGTAATTTGCCCCATGTTACAGCCGTAGAAGGAATGATTCAATGGTTACAATATCTATCACCTATGAAGGCGATCTCCGTTGCAGAGCCACTCATGGCCCTTCAAACAGCAGCCTTTTCACCGATGCACCGGTGGATAACAAGGGTAAAGGGGCAAATTTCTCCCCTACAGACCTTCTAGCAACAGCATTGGGCACATGCATGCTCACAATCATGGGTATTGCTGCAGAAGCTCGATCCATTGATATTTCGGGCACTAAAGTTACGGTTCACAAACACATGATGAATGAACCTATTCGAAAGATAGCCAGAATCGAAGTTCTGATGATTCTCCCGAATGGGAATTATTCCGAAAAAGATCTCACAGCTCTAAGCCAAGCGGCTTCAAATTGCCCTGTAATGATGAGCATTCATCCGGATATAGAAGTAGATTTCACATTATCCCATTCAAATCAATGAAAAACTGCATCACTCTTTTTGTTTTCGTCTTAATGGTTCAATCACAGATCTATGCACAATCTGTGTGGAATGCAAAGCGTTCATCTTGGCTTAGCATCGAGCAGAAAGATCGTATTACAATTGAAGATTTCATCAAAGGATATTCTGCATATCTCGATAAAGCAAGAACTGAATTGTCCTCGACAAAAGAACTGATTCAATTACTTAAAAAAGAAGGTTTTATTGTCTTTTCTGATAAGTCACAGATAAAACCTGGAGCCAAACTCATTTTCAACAATCGTGATCGAGCATTGATTGCGACAATCATCGGAAATGAATCCCTTATAAAAGGGAGTCGTTTGATTGGCGCACATCATGATAG
The DNA here is from genome assembly GCA_046093685.1 of bacterium. GTDB lineage: Bacteria > Bacteroidota > Ignavibacteria > Kapaibacteriales > UBA961 > UBA961. The sequence continues at coordinate 1,502 of JBJTFZ010000177.1, read as the reverse complement.
TCCACGAATTGACTTGAAAGCACGCCCATTATATGAGCAAGATGGTTTTGCATTATTTCAAACCATCTACTATGGAGGTATCAAAAAATATCAATGGGTCAATATCCCTTTGATGATATCCGGTCGTATTGACAAAAAAGATGGAACCACCATTACTGTTGAGATTGGTCGTTCTTCGGAAGATCCTGTCATAATAATTCCTGATGCCGCACCACATGTGGATTCTCCATTGAGAAAAAGAGAATACACATCCGTGATGGAAGGTGAAGAAATGGATCCAATTATCGCTACGATTCCTGATCAGAAAAACTCAGTCATCAACACTGTGATGTCTTCTCTATCTTCGATGTATGATTGCACAGAGGAGGACTTGGTGAGCGCTGAATTACACATCACTCCGGCAGGCATGCCAAGAGATGTTGGAATTGATAGATCTCTGATTGGATCATATGGCCAGGATGATCGATCATGCAGCTATGTGGCGATTCGTTCGCTTATGGATCTTATATCAACGCCAACTTTCACCTCACTTGCATATATCGTGGACAATGAAGAAACGGGTAATGTAAATAACACAGGTGCATCTTCAACCTTTTTGAACAAAGTGTATGGAATCATTGCTGAAGCTCAAAATGGAGATGCATTTTCCGAAAACACCACAAGACTCGCACTTTCCAAAGCAAAAGTTATCTCCGCTGATGCAAATGATGGAATCAGTCCATTATTTCCGGGATTATCCGAAAAAAGCAATGCCTCCAGACTTGGCTTCGGGCCCAGCATCAAGCGTTATGGAAGATCATTTGATGCAAATTCCGAATTCACTGCATGGATGCGTAATCTTCTGGATACGCATTCCATTCCTTGGCAAACTGCATCGTATAAAGTTGAAACGGGCGGTGGAGGTACGATCGGAGGACAAATGAGTAAAGAAGACATGGAGGTCATAGACATCGGAATTCCGCTACTCTCCATGCATTCACCTTTTGAAATTGCATCAAAAATTGATATCTGGAATTTGAACAGATTGTTCAAGGAATTTTACAAATCAAAATGAACACATTCTATTTAAGAATATCATCGATCACAACCATAACTGTCATTTTGGTCATTGCCGCAGGAAGCATCGTTCGGACAACTCAGTCCGGAATGGGGTGTCCGGATTGGCCTACTTGCTATGGACTCATCATTCCACCCACTGCAATTGACCAGTTGCCACTGAATTATCAACAGTTATATGCTAATCAAGGCATACCCGCAGAGTCATTTGATGTATTGAAAACATGGATTGAATATGTGAACAGACTCTTGGGGGCATTGCTTGGACTTTTCGTTCTGCTCCAAACGGCTTTGTCCATTAAATTTCGCAACCTTCATCCACGCCAAATGTATGCTTCTATGGCTCTATTGGTTTTTACAGGTTTGCAAGGGTGGCTTGGAGCTCGCGTGGTGTCATCGAACTTGGCGCCTTACAAAATCTCGATTCATATGATTGTTGCATTCAT
>JBJTFZ010000176.1:0-3174 GCA_046093685.1 bacterium | reverse complement strand
TTGTATAGTAACAGTATCGTTTGCAGTTCCTTTCCCTAGAACAAATTCACTTTTAACTACAAATGGTGATATACTGTCTCCATGATCTAGTGAATCTTCCAGAACTGTAGGACTGTTGATCGTAACTTTTGTGTTCACCGTATCATTTACTCTATTGTAAATTTTTACGGAAGAATCAATTTTTACGAATCTAGGTCCGATTCCAAACTCAAATCCTGGATCAAAAAATTCTATTCTACAAATGGTTGAATCAGGACATTGCGATTGAAGCCATTCACCTCTCAATGCTATGAGAGCACCTTCACCGACAAGATTTCCGGCTTTATAGTTCAAGTATCCATATACTTTCGCTACTCCGATAGTGTCCATTCCAAAGAAAAAATTGCTTTGTGGAATTTGACTACTTATCGTCCCGATTCTTAAACCTGCAACCAACTTTATTTTCTTTTCATCAAATCGAATGAAAATATCATAGGCTTGCAGACTGTCGATGTTTTCCAACTTGGTATCAATTGTCAAAGTAAATTCATTTGTGTTTGCACCCAGACAATAATCTCTTTCATGTCTGCTATTCAAATCAAATGAAACTGTTCGAGAAATCTGTCCCCACATTGCTGTGTTGCCCACTAATACTGTGAGCAACACAGCCAAATGCGAGAAGTATTTCATGCCAATGAATTATCGCTTGATAATAACACTGTTTGCAGTATGTACACCATTCTTCATAGTGATTGTATACACGCCTGATGGCTTTCCTGCAAATGCATTCAATGTCATTGTTTCTTGATTCATTGAATATGTGCCAACTACTTTTCCATTTACATCAGAAACAGTCAGCATACCACCTTTAAATTCAGAAGGTATTGATACTGTAACTTCTTGATCAAATGGATTTGGATAAGTGGCAATAGTACCGGTTACACCGTTTTGTTGACCAATGATTTCTTTTCCAAGAACAACATCATTTACAATAACTTTTTCTGCAACCAATTCTTCATCAGAATCAATCTTGATAAATGCAATAGGTTCACTTATATCAACAACTTGTGGTGCTGCAAAGTGTACTGTTTTTGCATCATTGATGATCAAATCATTTGTATTGTTTGCACCAACTTCACTGGAAACAACATTTCCATTGAATGTGATTGAAAATGCAAATGCTTTGTTTGATTTCGATGTAGCATAAACAGGTACAATCTTTCCACCATCATTTGTCATGACCGGTGTTCCAAATGCGATTGGTGATTTTGATCCACCTACAACTTTACCGTATGATGGAATGGTATCCCACAACCATGGAAGTGAAGGTAATCTGCCTGCATTATAGTGCAAAATCAAAGCTGCGTCCAATGCTGTTGTCTCAAAGTAGATGAGTCTCAATGGACCTGCATCCGGAGGCAATGTTGTCAATGTTTCATTCATGTCCCAAAGCATGCGAATACCAAAAGTATCCATGTCAATTGGGCGTTTCCATGTACGAACATCATTCAAATTGTCCCATGAACGTGAGCTGTAATAGTAACGGCCATTGTGATTAACGTCAGCATGATATGCATTGCCATACTGAAGTGTGTCTTCACGGAGTGAATCAGGAAGTGATTTGTCATTTACCAACCAACGCATGACCAAGCGAGCATCATTTACTGTCACAAATCTATTTTGTGGCAAACCTGCATGCTTGCGTGTGCGAAGTTGTGTCAAATCTGCATCTCCGTCACCCCATGTTGGAACCACATAGCGTGGAATTCCGCGGAATAGGATACGACGACCTTCTGATGAAGAAGCTCCACCACTTGGTCTCCAGCCATCTGTCAATACTGTTGATGTGCGTGATGTCTGAGGATTATTGTATGTCAAACCATTCAAAAAGTCTGAGTTAACTGCAGGATTCATTGTACCAAGATTACCCTTGACACCTACTGATGCTCCTTTCACATTTACTTCACGAGCTGTTGTGCGTGTATTGTTTCCAACATCACCATATGCAAATTCAATTGCACCTGCAAAATTGTTGGGGTAACGCTCATCAACACCTTCATAGAAGATTGCCTGGAAATTGGCAACAGAATTCGGCAAAGCTCTATCCATTACATTCAAGTTTTTCCATTGCACCACCAAACGGCGATTTGGATATGAACCAACAACTACATAAGAAATCTCTGAATTCATGTAGAAGCCATTCGCTGAAGGAACGGTTGGCTCATTACCGAAACGATACATGTGGTCACCCCAGAAAGGAGCTACAACATTGAATGGATATGAAGAACTGTTCAAAAACAGTGATTGTGGATTATTGTTCACGATGTGTGAGAACAAAGGATTTGAAAATGAAGTAAATCCATTAACACAAATCCACATGTCATTTTGTCTTGTACCACCGAAGGTGAAGTCAAAATTAAACTTGTTCAAATCAATAGCATAGTATCCATCATCTCTGTCAGATCCAAGTTGAAATCTTGAGAAGAAGTCAGTAGGATTGATTGGAATGGAACGCTGATATGCTTCGAAACGAATGGTCTTCAATGAAGTACCTGATACAGGCCATGCTGTGCTCAAGTCTTTTGAAGATGAAGCTGTTGATGGATCTGACCATGAAAGACCATTGATCCATTTTGCTTTTTCATCATCATTGATACCAACCGCTGCACCAACTGCATCTGTTGCCAATCCGGAGAAGGCGCCATAAGCAAATTCAATGTCAGAATGCTTATTGTACTGAGGAATACTAAAGTTTACATCACCCGGTACATATCTTTCATAGAATGTTACCTGGAAACTTCCTACTCTTTTATCATCATTACCATCATTCTTAACATTGACCTGAACATTTTTCCATTGAATGGTCAATCTTCTTTTTGGTGCAGTACCCCACACCTTCCAAGAGACTTCTGAACCGGCTGCAACTTTATGATCACCCCAGAATGGAGCAACCACCATTGTATTGTTTTCACCTTTGAAGAATTCAGAAGGATCTTTGGACACAGTTGAAATGCTATTCAATGCCACATATCCATTTGTTGTAATCTGAATACTGTTGATTGCATTTCCTGCATAATCAATATAAAATGGAACTTGAGCATTTGGGTCAGCTCCATTTACTGAAATAGAATAATCACCTTCATCATTTGTGCCATTAAATACAACAGGTGTGCCACCGGTTAATTCCTGATAAGG
>JBJTFZ010000175.1:0-3349 GCA_046093685.1 bacterium | reverse complement strand
TCTCGAGACAAAAAAAACGCGCAATGATCCGCTTCTTTCGCTTCATACAAGAAGCGAGAGCGGGATCATAACCCGCTTCATTCTTCTGCCCGTCGTTCTATTCTTCCAACTTATCAACCTACCCGGATTGCCTCGCCTTCGGAACAATCTCGGCCGCCGTCGCAGCCGAATGGGAATACAAATCTACGACTCTTCTCTATTATCACCAAATACTTTTTATCATCACATGAGAAAATACATGAGCTTTGATGGTGAATTCTTAAATTGTGTCACAGGCGGGCTCACTGTAACTATAAGACTCATGAAGACTTCCACGATAAAGACAGTAATTGTCACTTGTTTTTTGTGCTTATTGATAGGGCAAACCGGATTGGGGCAAGAATTTGTATGGGACCCAATGGAAACTCCCCCGGGAATCAATACTGAATTCGATGAATTCAATCTTCATCGGTTTGGAAAGGATCTCATATTTACTCGTGTTGTACATGGAACTCCAAAACAATTTGTGCTGAATGCCGATGGTTCAGTGGAATCATTCACTTGGCCACAGGAATCTCTCAAGTCTATTCCCATGGTCTATCCACATTGGCATGATTCCAATACGATTCTATTTGCAACCCCGTACAGAAATAATACTCAAATGAATCTCATCATACAAATGCTGAAGGATGGAATCAACATCCAAGAAGTTGATTCAACTTTGAGAAATTATTATTCATCTCAACCTTTCATGTCTCCGAACGGAAAAGAATTGTTTATTGTCTCTAACAAGAAAGGCGGTTTTGGGGGAACAGACATTTGGCTATATGATAAAGAGGATGCAGGATGGACCAGAGGCAATGATGTGCTCCATGAAATAATCAATACTTCATCAGATGAAAAAACTCCGTATCTGCCTCATCCAGATACTTTGTATTTCTCAACAAATAGTGATGGAGGTAAGGGTGGATTCGACATTCTACGAATCATTCGTGAAAATGGAACATGGAATTCACCGGAGCCTGTATATGAGCTGAACAGCAAATGGGATGACACAGATTTCATGATCTTTGAATGGCATGGCGAAACATTGGCGGCCATCTCATCCACAAGACCGAGCGGAAAAGGAAAATCCGACATCTTTTGGTTTCGAAAGAAGATGATTACGGAACAAAGGTCCTCGCAATTGTTTCTTTCAACAGAAAATATTTCCGAAATCACGCAAAACATATTCAACAAAGAAAATGCATTGGCTTTTCGAACATGCATCAACACAAATCCGGAAGCATTTCATGATAAAGATGAATCGATGATCATTACATTGGGGAAACGCTTGGCTGAAACTCCCGGGGGAAATATCCGATTGTCCAATCATCCAATGACATCAACAATCGTCTCTCTGCTAAAACAACATGGAGCACGAGATAGTCAAATATTTCTCGACAAAAATTCCACAAAATCTTGCGTGATGATGAGTACAAGCACCTCACCTGCATTGTTCGCACCGATCACCGATACTGAAATCACCTGCATACCGAAAAGTTTTCGAATCAATGTAAGTGGTGCCCCAGAGAATGCATTTAATTCATGGGAAGTTCTTGTGAATGGATCGACATTGGAATCAGGAAATCAATTGCCTGCAGAAGTTGAGTATAAGACTTTCAAATATCTCGTTAAACCACAACAGGCATTATACATCGTTGCAAAAGGAATAGACACAAATGGCATTAGAATTCAGGAATCAACAACGATAACAATCAATCAGTCCATTCAGAATCAGGCAGGTAGCTCATATACCGGCTCAGCACCAACCATTTGGAATTTCAACGAATATGAAGAAGCAAAATCATTTCTCATTGAATTTTTGAATGCTCATGCGAATACCCAAAGAACTGCCAAATTGTTCATATCTGAATTCAATGAGGCTATTGTGAACTCAACGATTGAATCATTGAAAAAGGATTTTCCCGATTGGTCATTCATAAAATCTCCTCTGGGAAATGATTCCTACATCGCCCCTCTGATCCGATTAAGCTTGTCAAAATATCCAAGAGAAGAACGGCTCTTTTTGATTCCTTGTCTTGTTCAATGATTCATGAGAAATCCTAATCGTTTTGACTTCAAATGCTTTTCGGTTAATCAATCCAGAAGCGTAATGAAGGTATGTACCGATTCTTGTGTGTTCGGCGCGCTGGCAGATATCGAGCAGTCAACCAGAATACTTGATATCGGAACCGGTACAGGACTCCTCTCCTTGATGCTGGCCCAAAAAGCTCAACATGAAGTGCATATTGATGCGATCGATCTCGACGCCGAAACTCTGCACGATGCAATCGAGAACATTGATGCTTCTCCTTGGAATACATGCATAGAAGTGCACCATGAAAATGTGATGCATTGGAATAATGAAGCAGTTTATGACATGATCATTTGCAATCCGCCTTTTCATGTTCGTTCAACCACTTCGAAACATAGAGAAGAAGCCATCGCTTTTCATTCGGATCTTGCTTTGCCATTTGATGAGCTGATACGGGTTTTACACAAAAAATCTCATGAAACCACTTCATCCTGGATTCTTCTTCCCTTCAATGAAATGACTTCATTCATCTCCCTTGCACAATCAAGTGGATTATTTGTAAAGAAGTCGATTATTGTTCGCGATACTATTAAGAGCGATCCCATTCGCAGAATATGTGTTTTCTCAAAACAGGAATTGGGAGGGTTTGAGGAAATGCACTTTGCCTATAGAGAATATGTTGGCGGACCCTTCACGCAAGAATTTGTTGAAGCATTATCTCCGTTTTATCTGTTTCTTTGATGGCTTGTTTTTGGTTGTGTCCTTCAACCATGAAATAATGTCATCAATCACTTCTTGTTCAATGGTTGTTTCTATCTTGGCATATTCCTCAACATCACAAGTCGCACATTTCTGAAACAAATGATTCATGCCTTGATATTCTTTGATCTTTACCGATCTATTTCCACCTGATTTCAACAGATTTTCAATTTGTTGGAGATTTGTTTGTGACTCCACCTGCATGTCTTCAGAACCATTGATTGCAAAAATCGGGCATTTGACTTTTGGGAGATATTCGGCGGGATCATACTCTATGAAAAATCTCAACCATGGACTTTGCAATTGATTGAGTTGCGCTCTGAATTCAGGTGAATTCACCATGAACATTTTCTGTTGCTCAACCGCCCATGTTCCGAGTGAATCTGTCAATGAGATTCGCAATGCGAGCGAATCCTTGGACTCCTTGATCATCGTGAGAATTGTTTTTTGCCTTCTCACGGATTTTTCCACTTCACCTAATGGAAGAGTCTTTGAGGTTACTTTGCGAGTTTGCCATATCAGTAGATCCATGCC
>JBJTFZ010000174.1:0-15369 GCA_046093685.1 bacterium | reverse complement strand
ATCAGTGATACTTTTTGTACTATTATTTACTCACAATGATCTTGCCATGAAGCTGAGTTCCCGCACCATTTGAATGTTGCACATTCATGATGCAATGATAAACGCCAACGGGAACAGATGCATTGGATTCATCTCTGCAGTTCCAGGTATATGTCCATGTATGCAGTTCTTGTTTTTCAATGGACTCTTTTTTTATCAAACGACCATTCATGTCAAAAATACGAATTTCGGCTTGGGTTGGGAGCGATTGATTATGGATGAATCCGATATTTGAAATGCTGTTGGTGGGATTTGGATACACAAACAGACCTTCGGTTATCAAGGTGGAATCATTGTCAGCCAATCGGAAATATGTCTCCGTCTCACTATAGTTATTCCATACATCCCATGCACGAACTCTCACCGAATGTGTTCCGGATTTCAAATTGAACAAGCGTTTCTGTGCTGTTCCTTTTCGTGCATCCGTCAAATCAGCCTGATATTCTGCGGTGAGATCAACGGGAATTCTATCTGAATCAAAAAATGCCTCGATATTGTGTCCGATACCTGCACCGGTCGCATTGATTGCGGTATTATCAGACAATTCCACAATCAGCAATGGATTTCTTCTCACAAGATTCCCAGGTTGAAATGTTCTATTGTCAAGATACACTGCGATTGATGGGCCTTGCGTATCCGGTTCTGAAACATTTTCGATTCCGCCTACAGTGAATGCCGTGGTACTTCCTTTTGCCGTGATGTCATCGGATGAATATGCGAATCCAATCATTCTTCCGCGCTTATTGGTGAAACCAATATCTTTTGGAACTATAAAAGATCCGGAGAATATGCCTTTGTTCACTTGAAATGTACTGCGTGCAAGGATGCTTCCTTGTTCTCGAATTGTATGTGTTACATTATCAATCGGGTCTTTTACTTTTAGCTCAATATCGCTGTCCTTCACAGTGACAAGTACCGTGCCATCGAATGTGGTATCAACTTTTTGTGAATTTCCGAATCGAATAGTTCCCGAGACAGTGACTGTTTGCAATGCTTTGATGCGTGTGAATGATGTATCCGGAAGTGTGGAATCAATCACGATGAAATTGATGCTTTCAAACTTCACAATGTCATTCGGTAATTGCAAACGAAGTGATGGATCTCCCAGAATCAGATATTTTTCATCATTGTCTCCGAACAATTCTTGCTTTGTTCGATACATTGCTTCACCGATGGACAAATACTTTCCATTGTCATCACGAGAAAAGAGTTTCTTGTAGAATCTATCGCAGATCACTGCATTTTCACCGGAATACACGAGTCTTGTTGCAGCAAATACTCCGATTGCCCCACCTCTTTCACTGCGCACGAGATCTTCCGCTCCGGATTCTCTTTCTGCATCATCAAAGCGTGCGAAGTCACAAGTTGCGGCTGTGAGGAAAAACAATTTTTCCTTATTCAGCATTTGCGGAATCGTGGTTTCTTTTTCAAAGATTCGTTCATGTGCCCAAAGTCGCGGACTTCCATGTCCAATCCAATTCAGCATCACCGCGCCATTCGTATTGAGTTCCGAGAGAAGATCTTGGGTTACGAGTGGTTTTCTACGCCCATTCGATACAATCTCTGCGGGATATTCAGCGAGATAGATTTTTTTGAGAAGCATGTCTTCGGGGATTGCATCTCGTGCAAGTGCTTCTGATTGACTCGTATGTTGTGTTCCCTCCGAACCCGAACCGACAGGTCCGTCATCGGCAACCAAACATACGGTTTGTTGCCATGTTCCTTTCACCAATTGCTGTTCATAGTCTTGTACTTTTTTCAGGAGTGTCATTCCCACTTCAGGTGATAGCACGGGCATTCTGGCCATGATGATATCAATCATTTTGTCATTGCCGCGAAGGCGAGCAAAATAATCATCAACACAGGCGGAAACCGTTTCTCTGAAATACTGAGGAAAATCATCGGTTTGATATGTCGGTACGAAATTGGTTATGGGCACTTGAATATTTTTATAATCATAATGTCCATCGCCCCAAAACATCATGAAGCGAGGTTTTTTCTTCCAACTATTCAATGCAAAGGCGGCATAATCTCTGATTGCGGTTATGTCCGTCATGCCACAAGAAAACTCAGTGAAGATATCATTGGTGGTGACAATTTTCACAGAAATGCCTGTTGATTCACGATACGATTTATATGCATTTGCGGATTCAAGCAGTTCTTGATGCGTGATGAGAAGCATGTCAGCACCTTCAGTGTCATTGCGCAATCCTGCAAGTGTGATGGCTTTGATCGTGGGTTTCAAAAATGTACCGGACAAAAAATATCTGCGTGGTTCACTTGGACTCTCCAATGTTCGAAACACATAGATTCCTCCGGTGGTCGATACATTTTGAAGCATATAAGGATGCCGTGGATCGGTGATGTCGAATCCCATGATGTCTTGATTCGTAAATCTAGAGACATTGTATTCAGTACCACCTTCTTTTTTCAAATCGGAGTAAAGTTCCAATTCATTGTTGACGGCATTCATTGTTCTTGGATAGAGAATCTCGAACCAATCCATGATTGCCGTTGATGCCGGTCCTCCTTGTGGACTTTCATATGAAAATTTCAAGACCGAACGATTATCCTGAGCAATCGCATTCGCAGGCATTCGAACTTCCTGCAGTGGAGTTGCCATGGCTTCGGTATAATTGTAATAGTTGTCAAAAGGATTGGTGCCTGAGATATTCACCACATCCACAACATTGCCTTGTTCACTAACGGTGAGCGTTCCATCTTTTTTTGTTTTGCTGACAACTCGGTATCGATATGTGACAGAGTCTGTTCGTGCAAAATCAGTGAGCAGAGTTGTATAGGTTCTTGGTGCAAGAGATTCTATTGTTTTTCCGAACCATATTCTTCCTGATGGTGCCGAGAAAGCATTCATCAATTCTTCTTCATTGAATGTTCTTGCAATAAAAGTTGAAGGGCGATGTTGAACCGAGCTCGTTGGAATTGCGGGAATAGCTTGAGCTCGTAATCCCGGTGCGCCTCCGATTGTTATCAGATAAGAAGATTCTTTTGAATAAGGATGAGTGAAATGTCTGAAATCAAGATTTTTTCCGGCATCATCTGTATCAAGTCTGAAGCCTGTTGCCGGCTCACCATAAAAATAGAGTGCCTCGAGTTCACCGTCTGCGGTTGTTCGCACAATGATCGGTTGTTCGGACATGTCATTACTCAAAGCTGAGTCAACATGTTCTGGTAATACCGTTCCCCCCAAACCGAACACCTTGAGTGTTGAAAGCAAATCCTTGCCGGCAGTGATGCCGACAGAAGCTAGCATTGCTTTGTCCACTCTGTAAATACCTTGTTTGGAAACCAATATCTGAGCCCATTTTCCTGTTTCATTCAAGATTCTGGGAGTGATTTTCGCGAATGATTGTTCTGATTGCAATTGCCATGCTTTTGTTTCTTCATGATTTGCCGTAAATGCAAATTCATCGAATCCGGAATCGGAAGAATAATGAGATGTGGTTCCGTTTGATGAAAAACTCACAATGCATTCCAGACTTTTTGGTATCTCAATAGTCCTGGAAATGGGATCCACTCTCACGGCTTTGATTCTTAAATGAGCTATATGTCTGTTTCTTCCAATGCCTGAATAAGAAATCGATGCCCATGGCGTATCTTCTTTTTCGGCATAGGCGGAATAATCCATTCTATGGACAAAACCAGACATTCCATCCGCATCTTTGCGAAGCGTTGGTACGGGCGTCATGACTCCGCTTATGCGTTCTATCGCACCTGTTTTACATGATTGCAATGCAAAACCATGGGGATTCGGAACTGTCAGTGGAATTACATAAACGATTGACGAGGGTTTGCCGGGATCTCCCGTTCTGATGGCATCTTTGATTCTTGGAAATACCGTGACATCACCATCCACCGTTTGCACGGTATCGAAACCCAATACTTGAACATTGATGTTCACTGAGAATGATGAGAGAGTAGACTGTATGAAAGCATGTTCCGGAACCCCTTGTTGTCCCCGCAAACTCACCAAATTGAATATGGCAAGCACTAGTATGAACATCCCCTTGATCATAGTTATTGATTGTCTTGCAAACTGTGCCATAAAAAACTCCTTACTAATGATTACATGGGAAGAGAGAAGAACACCATTGTCTTGATCGTGTGTCGGATTCCGGATATCCGATCACATGGGCACTTCCTAACTTGGCCATGATATGTGGCAGACATGTATCGTAAAGAGAATAGGCAGTTGCGAAATAGTTGGAAAAGAATCGGATGCAAATTACCATGCATCACCAATTCTCACAAACGAAAATTTATGCCAAAGTCTAAAAATCTCGATTTCAAGGGGATTTCAAAGAATACTCGAGGAATGAATGATTGCCTGAAAAAGGAAAAGTTTGTCAGAAGTGTGTAAGAAATTCCTCACCTTTCCTGACACTTTTGGAGAGGTACCCCCAAATGCGTAAGTTTGGGGGCTTGTAAAGGGGCAAATTACTCTCTGTTTGTTGCACTTTTGGGCTTTGCCCATGCTTGTTTCTCTACTCATTGGCATTGCAGTCGGCTTTGTTCTTGCCATCCCTCCCGGACCCATAGGTGTGTCCGTGATCAGGATTGCACTCAACAATGACAAAAGGGGAGGCATCCTGATAGGAATTGGGGCTTCATTGATGGATATGCTCTATTGCTTATTGGCCATGCTGTTCACAACTGCCGTTTTTGGCTCTTTACAGTACTTTTTCGACACATATCCTTTCGCCATGCTCCTTTTTCAGGGTTGTTGCGTGGCATCAATGATGATTTTCGGGCTATTGCAATTCACTACTCCAAAATTTTCTTCTCAAGCACCCGATATGGCGCAGAATAAATCCATATCGCCATTAAAGCGTATTATGGACCGCCTAAAGCAAGGTGGCCCCTTTTTCCTTGGTATAGCAATTGCTCTTGCAAATATTGCCAACCCAACATTCTTGCCTTCATTGGCTTATACCTGCATGTTTGTGCAGCATAGCAATATGATTGCAATTTCAACGTTGGATGGCATCCTGTTTTCTTTTGGATTCGGGATAGGAAATTTTGCATGGATGTATTTGCTCCTTCGTGTACTCCTGCATTTCAAGGCAAGGTTTTCCACTGAATTCACATTGAGAATTCAGCGTTTTGCCGGCCTCACCATGATTGGCGTGGGGACATATCTTGGGTATCGCGTGATTTTGTTCACGAAATGGCCTGAGATTCTCCGATTTCTATTCTGAAAAAGTTGTTACAGAATACGAAGTGAGAGTGTCGGTAAGAAATTCTCCGGCATGTTAGCATTGTCTTTATTACTGTTTATAGATAGAGGTTTATCATGATTCGCAGACTGACTTCATTGCTGTATGCGTTGTTAGTATTCTCATCATCGGTTTTGCTTTCGCAAGAACCGGGCTGGGATCTTGCCAAAAGTGGCGGAAATGCATTGGCAGACAAAGGAATGTCCGTACATCGTCATTCGGCATCCATACTGTATGCGGGAGGATATTACTCCTCATCGATTTCTTTTGGTTTGATAACCATACCTGGAAGTGGCGGTGAGGACGGGCTAATGGTTCGTTTCACGGCAGACGGTCAGCCCGTGTGGGTCAATCGCATTGCAGGTCCGGGAAATGAGCGCGTTCTGGCCGTTACTAGTGATGCAAACGGTAATTTCTTTGCGACCGGTTATTTTGAATCCACCGTTGGAATTGGTGGAACATTCATTGACAGCAAGGGCGGAAAAGATATCTTCTTGGCAAAGTATTCACAGGCAGGTCTTCTCCTTTGGGTGAAAAATTTTGGTTCCAAAGGCGATGACATGGGCACCGGTATAAGTTGTGATGCTCAGGGCAATGTGTTTCTTACCACGACTTATGCAGATTCGATGACATTCATTGCCAATGCCAATGACACCATTCGTTATAGAAGCGCAGGTGGAAAGGACATTGCCATCTTAAAACTCGATGATAATGGTCGAGTCATTTCACATGTACGAGGTGGTGGTGTAAGCGATGACATTTCATCCGACATTGCCGTGCATCCTGCAGGATTGGCTTTCACCGCAACATTCTCAGGCAAGACAGGATTCGCTCTTGATTCCATTAGTTCAAATGGAGCTACCGACATTCTCTTGGGAAATCTTTCACTTACAACATTGCAACCATTGTGGCTCATGGGAGTAGGAGGAAATCAATCCGACATTGCCGATGACATAGACATTGATCCACAGGGAAATATTCTCATCACGGGTTCAACAAATGGAAATGTCACGATCGGAAATCAAACACTCACCGGTCTCGGTGGCTCTGATGGTTTGCTCGCGAAAATCACCGCTGCAAAAGCCGTTACATGGGCTCGTTTGATTGGTGGAACCGAACACGATAATTGTACAGGTGTGAGTATTGACAATGCAGGCAATGTGATGACAACCGGGATGTTTTCCGGCACAACTTCCATTGACAATTTCTCTCTTTCTTCCAATGGAGGAACAGATGTGTTCGTTTCGAAAATGAATGCAAATGGAATTGCTCAATGGGTAAAGCAAGCCGGCTCTGCTTCTGATGACAATGTTGAATCCATTTCCAATAATGGATTTGGCGGAGCAATCATCACTGGTGGACATGGATTTGAAACGGTTCTTGCTCCTTTCACTCTCACCGGAAAAGGTGGAGATGATTTTTACATGGCACGCATATTGGATATTGCACAAAATGATCTAGCTGTGATTTCCATCAATGCACCTCAGGCACCGTTTGCTCCGGGAAGCAGACCAATCACTGCAACCATCAAAAATACCGGAAGCAATACCGTAACATCCGCAGAAATCAAATTATATTCAGGCACTGTACAAATTGGAAATACTGTTGGATTGTCTGCCCCTTTGGCTCCCGGCGCAAGCGTGGAAGTCAACCTGAGTCAGGTAGTGTTTACGGAAGCAAAACTCCTTGAATTGATGGTCTATATCTTTATACCGAATGGACAACAAGACGGAAATCAAGCGAACAATTATCTCACACGATTTGTGGGTCCAGCTCTTTTGAAAGGAACATATACCATCGGTGGATTGACGCCACATTTCACTAGTGTTGCGGATGCTGCGCGCTATGTTTCACAGTGGGGTATTCTTGATTCCGTAACATTTCATGTTCGCCCTTCCATCTATGAAGGACAAATCAACATGACTCAAATACCCGGTTCCAACTCCACAAAACCCGTGATGTTCATGGCTGATCCCGCAACGAATCAGGCATCCACAATTTCATTCACATCACGATATCCTGAACGCAATCATGTGATGCTTCTTGATGGTACAGACAATGTACAATTCAAGTCTTTCATCGTATCTGCAACTTCCGGACAATATGGAAACTGCATCATTCTTCGCAATGGAACTTCATCACTTGTCTTTGACAATATGCAGGTTTCCGTACCGGCTTCAGCAAGTGGCAATGGCATCACAATCGAATCCACAAATACCGCCGAAGGATTGATCATCAAGAACTCATCTTTCACCGGTGGTGATTATGGAATTCGCAGTGCTTATGACACTACATTGACTGCCGTCAATTGCACGGTGATGAATACACAGTTCAACAAAAACAAAGTTGGTGGTCTCCACCTTCAAAACATGAATGTCGCGAATATCACCGGAAACACATTCAAACCAATGAATTCAACCACAAGCGGTTTGTCTATTCTCAAAGCTTCCGGAGATGTAAAGATTCTAAACAATTCGGTTCAGGGCTTGAAGCAAGGAAATGCAATCAGCATTCAAGATGCTCCCGGAGCGGTGAACAACAATGCGATTACCGCAAGCACATTGATTGCAAACAATATGACAACAGTTGGCGAAAGCGGAAACAATGGAACAGGAATAGCATTGCGAAACACAGGTTATGCAAATGTGTATCACAATACCATTCGTGGATTCAATACTTCATTGAATGCTACTTTGATGAACATCAATGGTGGAAGCAATCTCACTTTATTAAACAATCTTCTCTCGAACTCAGATCGTTGCATAGGTATTTCAATCACACATGCACAATTACAATCAATGCCTTTGAGTATTTCTGATTATAACATGATTCACACCGATTCAGGAAGAGTTGGTCAAATCAATGATGGAAACAATACGACACAATACACAACAATTGCGCAATGGAAACAAGCCACATCCAAAGATGTGAATTCCATTTCGAAACGCGTGGTATTCTCAACAGACGGAGTACACTTGAATGGTGTTGATGAGCAATTGTATGGCGATCAAACCATAAAATCCATCATCAATAAAGATTTTGATGGCGAGGAGCGTCGCAATGCATATATGGGTGCCGATGAAATCATTCCGGTGATTACCGTTCTTGAGCAACCGGTGCGTACAATCACCTGTGATACGACGAATGCAATCATTTATGTGAAGGCGGATGTATCATTTGGCGGACAAATGACATATCAATGGACAAAGAATGGCGCCCTTCTTCCAAACACAAATAATGACACCCTTTTCCTCAATCGTGCAAGTTATCAGAATGAAGGTTTTTATCGTTGCATAATCAAAGCAAATTCCGGTGCGGACAGCATCTTGACAAATCAAGCACAATTGCTTGTGTCCACAAAAACAATCATTTTGAATGATATCCAAAATCAATATACCGTTGCAGGCGGCATCGCCATCTTTGATGTTGGCGCTGAAGTTGCCAGCATACCACCAAACAATTTGGCGAAGTATCGTTGGTTCAAAGATGGAACCGAGCTTACCGTGAATACAAATACAGTGACCGGTGTGAACACTCCAAGGCTTACATTGAAAAACATAGGCGTCGCAGATACAGGAGCACGATATCGGGTTATTGTTGACGGTGCTTGTGGTTCAGACACCAGTTCCATTGCGGGTATTTATATGCCCGGTGTATTGTTCGCAGAACAACCACGCGACACATCAATATGCCCAAATGGAAAGATTGTCGTATCTGCAGAAGTTTTTCCAACCATAGCCGGTTTGGAACTCGCTTATCAATGGAAGAAGAATTTTGTTGCTCTTTCAAATCTTAATCCAAGATATACAGGTGTTAATTCATCAACATTGACAATTGACAGTTTGAATGTTTCGGATACATCCAGCAATTATACCCTTGAAGTGATTGTTATTGCAAACAATGCTCGATTCTTCTCAAATCCAATCAAGATCTTGACATATCAACCCACGGCAATTGTAAAACAACCCGCATCAAATCAGGTTTGTATGAATAAACCATATACAATAAGTGTAGATGCACAAGGATCTGATCTTACATTCCAATGGCAAAGAAATGACACCAATATCGTTGGTGCCATAGATGCTTCTTACACTGTTCCCAAGATGGATCGTGGCTTGACAGGCCGCTATAGAGTAATCGTTTCCGGAATATGCGGCACCACAGTTTCAAACATCGCAAATATTTCTGCATTGCAGGAATTGGTGGTGCTCAGTCAATCACCCAAGGAAGTCGTGAGAAATTTCACAAAAGATATTTCCTTGAATGTATATGCAGCAGGAGTGGATCCATTGCGATATCAATGGTATCGAAATGGACAGAAACTTGATGGTGAAACTGCATCCATATTCTTCAAATCGAATGCAGGTGTGGCTGACTCAGGATCATATTGGTGCATCATCAGTGATCGATGCGATTCAATCATATCCGATACCATCAAAGTAAAACTTGTTCCCGTGTCGGTGGAAGAAGGAATTGCGGGTGAGACTTCCTTTGGACTGCAGTCAATCATGCCAAATCCTGCCACGGACAATATCCGCGCTCAAATTATTGGCTTGATGCCCGGAATGGCAGTCATGCAGATTCATTCCATTTTTGGTTCAAACATGATTCCACCTATCATCATTCCGGTTGAAAAAGGAATCAATGTCATACCAATAAATACTGACATGCTTCCAACAGGAACCTATCTCTGCACCGTGAATATGAATGGAGTGCTTACTTCTCATGCATTTTCAATCGTGAGATAAGCAAACAGCAATGTGATACACAACAGCCATGGCAAAACCATGGCTGTTTTTTTATGTGGATGAATATGGTGTGAACTCTTGATTTATCGTAATTTTGTCATGTTATTTTGAACCTCATTCGGAGAATCCATGCTCTCTATTGCACATATACTCTTCTTCTTTTTTCTTATTTCAACCATACTGTTTTCACAGGTTGTTATCCCAACTTCCACCCGTGTTCGCGAACAAGACAGTGAACCACGAGAGCATCCTATCGACATGCAATTCATGTCCGTCAAACTTCGTTTTCAACCGGAATCAGGATTGGTGAAGGGAATGGTCACACATGTATTCACACCACTTCGAAAACAAGTTGATTCAATCGCATTCGATGCAATTGACATCACCATCAAAGAAGCAATGCATAATGGCAAACCGGTGAGATACAAAAACACAGGTAATTCAGTGATTGTGTATCCATTGAACATGCAATGGAATACCACTGACTCCGTGACATTTGTGTACGAGGCAAGTCCAAGAAAAGGATTATACTTCATTGGTTGGACTGATACAACGAATCGATCCAGAAAACAAATTTGGTCTCAAGGTCAAGGAATCGACAATCGTGCTTGGATTCCAATGTATGATGAAATGAATGACAAATATGTGACGGAGACCATCACCACATTTGATAAAGAGTATAAGGTACTGTCCAATGGTGATCTGATTTCCGCAAAAGACAATAGCGATGGAACCAAAACCTGGCATTATCGCATCAATAAACCGCATGCACCCTACCTTCTTACATTGATTGTGGGAAAATATGCAATAGAACAAAGAACCTCTTCTTCCGGCATCAAACATGATCTGTATTATTATCCGGAATTTCCGGAAAGAGTGGAACCCACATATCGTTTTTCAACGGAAATGATGGACTGGCTCGAGACATATATCGGCATATCTTATCCATGGAAGACATATGCTCAAGCCATGGTTCAAGACTTCACTTTTGGAGCGATGGAAAATACTACGGCAACCACATTCGGTGATTTTTCATTTGTTGACAATCGTGGTTTCAAGGATAGAAGTTATATCGCGACAAATGTACACGAGCTTACGCATCAATGGTTTGGTGATTTCATTACCGCGCGTTCTCAACAACATGTGTGGTTGCAGGAAAGTTATGCAACTTTCTATCCAAAGTATTTCTTTAGGAGATATAAAGGACCCGTGATGGAGGATGCCAAAAAATATTTCGGTGAAGATGCATATCAATGGAATCGCCGGGGAGAACAGAATTCGGCATTGTCGGCAGGTGAAAAAGATCGACTGCCGATCGTACATCCAAGTTCAGGAAGTGCAAGGATTTATCCGAAAGGGTCAACAGTCATAGACATGATGATGTATGTATACGGAGAAGAAGAAGTTCGAAGAGTGATCAGACATTATCTCAAAGAACATGCTTATGGCAATGTTGAAACAAATGATCTTTACCTCGCTTTTCAGGATACGCTTGGCGTAAGCCCCGATTGGTTTTTTGAGCAATGGCTATACAAAGGCGGAGAGCCACATTATTCAATAAACTATGTGGAAGTGGTCAAAGACAATGTAAAGAATACCGTATTCCACGTTGAACAGATTCATGCGCAAGATGAACTCACCAAACCGTTTATCATGCCGATTGTTTTTGAAGTACATTATAAAGACGGAACCAAAGATTCCAAAACCGCTTGGGTTGACAAAGTATTTCAAAATATTCTTGTCCCGAATCCCGGCAACAAAGAAATTGCATTCACATTATTTGATCCGGCAAGCAATATTCTAAAGCGCGTCTCTTTCAAAAAAACCTTTGCCGAATTACGCGAACAAGTATTGAATGCTCCGAACATGATTGACCGCTATGATGCACTTGTTGCTTTGAAGGACATCGATGATCCGATGAAAGATGAACTCTTGGCAAAAGTATATGACAAAGAAACATTCCATGCAATGAAAAGTGAGGTGGTCAATCAAATGTTGGATCGTAAAGGATCAATCGCCACCACGCTCATCTCAAAGGCTTTGGAAGATAAGTCGGAAGATGTGAGGAAATCTGCATTGAATGGCTTAAAATCCATTTCTCGTGACATTCAACCCAAAATTGAATCATTACTACAAGATGATTCTTATGCAATCATCACAACAGCTCTTGAAAAATTATGTGATGCTTTTCCGGCGGAGATCTCCAATTACCTTAAGATCGCCCAGAAGCAAGCAGGCATGTATTCACAAATTCGCATCAAAGCATTGGAAATTCGATTTGGAAAGGGAGAGGTATCCGCGCTTGATACTCTCATTGACTATGCAGGTCCATCCCATGATTTTTGGACTCGTAGAAATGCAATGAATTCCCTCAAGCGAGTGAATGCATTCAATGAAAAAGCATTGTGGAATATCCTAGATGCATCGTGGAATCCAAATTCTCGTTTAGCTTCGAATGCTGTGGAAACTCTTCAATACTTTTCACAACAGGCAGTACACAGAAACTCCATGATTTCCGCCAAAAACAGCAAGTCTGATTGGAAGCCATGGCAAAAAAAGCAGTGGGAGCAAATCCTACGCTGATAGAAACCGAAAAAATCATACTTTTGAGCAATACAAGTTAGGAGAATGCAATGAACACAACAATTCGATCATTGATAATGATCATCTTTGGCATCACAATGCTGTCCTCATGTACGACAAATACCGAGCCATCTGGATCAGCAACACTTCTGCCATTGAGCGAGATCAGCAATAATGCAGGATATTCCTGGTTTGAGGCTGAGAAAGCCATCTATCAGCCCGATGATTCAAAAATCAGAGAAATCAGTGAATCATATAAGAACAAGAATCAGAAGATTTACTTTTTCGTGAATCCTTCTTGTTCATGTGATGGAACAAAAAAACATTTCCCTCATGCGATTCGCATTTTGAAAGATGCAGGAATTCCTGATGATAAAATTGTGATTTATTCCATGAAGTCGCATACCGATAATCATCCATTGATGGATAGATTTCAATTACGCGGACTTCCAACCATTTTCATCACGGTCAATGACAATGAGAAATGTAGAATGGAAGTGATCAATGGAAAATTATATGTCTCAGGAAATGGAAAAGACAAAGATTCTTCTGAGACAAAAATTGATGAGATTCTTGCAAAAGGATTCTCTTGGTGATGTATAGCAAGCAATAAAAAAGCCGCTCACTGAGCGGCTTTTTTTTATCCTATGTCTCCGGCGGATTGTTCTATTGATTTTGCGAATGCATGTTTCGTCCAATCAAATCCTTTGTTGAACACTGCTTGATTCCCCTTTCCCGGTGCTATGATTCCATTTGCCGTTAAATCATGATCCATCATGATATGCACCAACTCTTCGAATGTGATCACCGGTTCCCAACCCAGTTGCTTCTTGGCTTTGGAGATATCTGCCTGTAATTTATCCACTTCTGTCGGACGAAAATATCTGGGATCAACTTCAATGATGCATTGTCCAGCTTTGATGTTCTTCACCGCATTAGTTGCATAAGCCTTTTCTTCCACGCCATTGCCTTTCCATTCTATATCAATTCCGGCATATGCGCATGCTGTATCAATGAAATTTCTTACGGAATGACTTTCTCCGGTTCCAACAACATAATCATCGGGTTTGTCTTGTTGCAACATGAGCCACATCATTGCCACATATTCAGGAGCAAAACCCCAGTCACGCAATGCATCAAGATTACCGATATAAAGTGTTTGTTGTTTACCGGACAATAATCCTGCAATCGCACGAGTGATTTTTCTTGTCACAAAAATTTCCCCGCGCCTCGGACTTTCATGATTGAACAAAATTCCATTGCAAGCAAACATGTCATAAGCATTGCGATAATTGACTGTCATCCAATACGCATACAATTTGGCTGCAGCATATGGGCTTTGTGGCATGAATGGTGTTGTTTCATGTTGAGGCGCCGGCGCGGAACCATATAATTCAGAAGAAGAGGCCTGATAGAATTTTGTGTCTATACCACTTCTGCGAATTGCTTCGAGAATTCTTGTTGTTCCAAGAGCCGTGATATCTCCTGTATACTCCGGCATGTCAAAAGACACTCGTACATGGCTTTGTGCACCCAAGTGATAGATTTCATGCGGAGCAATAGAATGCATGATTTCGGTCAGAATTCCCGGATCAGAAAGATCTCCATAATGCAAGTGCAGTTTTGCTCCATGCTCATGTGGATCTACATACATGTGATCTATGCGATGTGTATTGAATGTGCTCGCTCGACGAATGATGCCATGCACTTCATATCCTTTGCTCAGAAGATATTCTGCAAGATAAGAGCCGTCTTGTCCGGTAATGCCTGTAATTAATGCGATTGAACTCATGGCATATATCTCATTGACTTTGTTTAC
Organism: bacterium; assembly: GCA_046093685.1. GTDB lineage: Bacteria > Bacteroidota > Ignavibacteria > Kapaibacteriales > UBA961 > UBA961. The sequence continues at coordinate 946 of JBJTFZ010000174.1, read as the reverse complement.
GAATCAGTCTACACATGAAAAACCCATCACTTCCATGCTTCGCAGGATTCATTGAAAGCATGGCTGCATTGGGATCATCGATTAGCAATGCATCCGATATTTCTTTTGGGAATGCATGATTGAGAGGATCGAGAGAGAAATCTTCATTGTTCAATAAAAACTTCTTTACGATTTCTTCATTCTCTTCTCGCATGAGTGAACATGTGGCATACACAAGCACACCTCCGATTTTCACATAAGCAGAAGCCTTCTCAAGAATTTCCAATTGCGTCCGCTGAATGCTCTCAAGATGTTTTTTCTTGAGATTCCATTTTATGTTCGGTGATCTGCGTACAGTACCCATGCCCGTGCAAGGAGCATCAACGAGCACTGCATCACATGATTGCGAAAACCGTTCCAATGCACTTTTTGCATGATTTTTCAAATGCATCGGCATAATGCTTATGGAATGATATCCCGCTCTCCCTGCACGATTTCGAATTTCTCGCATTCTACTATAATCAATGTCTGTGGAGATGATTTCACCTTGATCATGTTGCAACATCGCCATGTGCAAAGATTTACCACCTGCTCCAGCGCAATAATCAAGAATGCGCCAATGTTCTTTTGGGGAAACGGCGAAGGATATCAACTGACTTCCTTCATCCTGCACTTCTATCGCGCCGGAAAGAAACAAGTCTAGATGCGTAAGGGGAATGCGTTCGGGCATGATGATAGCATGCGGAGAATAAGCTCCCTCTTTACATGGAATATTATTCCGACGAAGTATGTCAATAGCCAATGGCCTATCAATCATTTCAGCATTGATGCGAAGTCCAACAGGAGCAACAGTATGCAATGATGTGCAAAGACGAGCAATATCTGCACATGATGTACCTTGTTCATGCCATAGCTGAACAATCCACATTGGCATTGCACAGTACAATGAAAAGATATGTGCATCGGC
>JBJTFZ010000173.1:0-2359 GCA_046093685.1 bacterium | reverse complement strand
TATCAGAGCAGGAGAAAATCCGGGAATCAATGATAAATCATTCGGTGATTGATCCAATTGAATGGGGTGCATTGAAAAATATTCAATGATGTCAATCTGTGCTTGTGAGCCCTGCAATGCGGATTCATCCAAGCCGATTGCATCATCCTGTGCATGGAGAATGCATGAAAACAATGCCGAGAGCAACAATATGCTCGCCATGGAAACCCCTGATCAACATGTGGATTCTACGCCCAATCAAATTCGGACATCAAGCCATTTTCGAGAACGATATTGTTGATATCCGATGACTGTTAGAGCAATATAGCTCAATACAACTCCAATCCAAATGCCTGATTCATGAAGCGGTGTATAATGGGAGAGAATGAAGGCCAAAGGTATCTGAATGATGACAAGTGCGGTGAACACAATCATCATGCTTCGTGCCGCTGCACCGGCTCCGCTTATGACGCGAAGCGTCACTGAACCAATTGCAAAAAAGATATATCCAAAACTTGCGATGCGAAGATATTCAACAGTCTCACGAATGATTGCAGGATCATCCGTATAAATACGAGCAAAATATTCCCCGAACACATAGGCAAGAATTGCTAGTATTCCCAAAAGCGCGACCAATTGTTTCACCGATGAGCGATAAAACAGCACGATGCGTTTGATCTGCCTTGCCCCCAGATTTTGCCCTGTTGCCGTTTCTAGCGCAATGCCCATTGCAAATACAGACATAAAAGCAAAGAGATCAACTTTCAATCCAAGAGTATATGCGGCGAGCGTCACCTTGGGATCAAAGTTTGAAGCAAATGTGAATAATGCCAGTCGGCTTATGCTGACGGAAAACATTTGCAATGATGACCAAATGCCTTGCTTGATGATTTTATACAATAATGGAAAATCAAATGAGAATCCCTTGAGATTCAGAGCTAGACCTGCTTTTCCCGTGATGATCATCGAAAGTGAAATCAATGCCCCTATGATTTGAGATGCGGCCGTTGCAATGCCTGCACCAAGCATGCCGAATGCAGGAATGAATCCCCATCCGAAAATAAGCAATGGGGCAAGTATCGCATTGATGATGGTGGTCAACAATAATATTGACATCGGATACACCGAATTACCCGAAGACCTAATGATTGCATTGATTTGGAATGTCACGAAATTTCCGGGCACCCCGAAAAGCAATGCATATAGATAGATTTCAGTGAATGCATATACTTCAGGGTCTTTGTTTAAACCAAGTGCCGTGAGTGTCAGTGGAAGAAGCATCCCCAAGATGATGGCAAGCACGGTGGAAAACACCAGCATCGTCATGATGCCTTGAGTTGCGGTATAGGAGGCTTCGTCTCGATTACCTTCTCCGATTCTCCTAGCCACGATGATTCCGGTTCCTATGGCAAAGCCACTTCCGAAATTGAAGATCATGAATCCCAATTGTTCACTTACGCCAATTGCCGCAATTGCGGCAGATCCAAGTTTGCTTACGAAATATGTATCTATCCATGAATACAACATATTGACCACGAAGCTGAATGCAAGTGGCAAAGCAAAAATGCGGAGTGTTGAATCAATCGGACCATTCAGAAGATCAACCCCCATCCTTTGTGGTCTGGGGGATTCAGTTTGCGAGGTTTCAGTATTCATGTGGTGAATACCCATCATTCAATGTGATGGGTTAAAACTTTGGATACCACAGTATCGTGAGTTTTGGAAGAGAATAAAAAGTGGAAATTTCGATGTTGCCCCAATTTCTATAGGGATCCACATTCGGTATTTTCGTGACATTGTTTTTGGTTTCAAAATCCAATCTCCATTCCGCTATGGGAATAAGCATGCCATATGCAGTCGGAATATTCACCATGAAGCCGGCACCGGCATTGAATGCCAATTGAGTGTCATCTGTGAATTCAACATTAGTTGCATACACACGCTTTGCAAGATAATTCAATCCGGCAGATGCAAAAAACGAAACCTTTCCTCTTGGATTTGCAATTGCTCTTGCAGTGAGATGCCCAACTGTATAAACATCGGGATCGGTGGGTGCTCCGGGTATATCATCGGCATTTTTCAACTTCGCATTGTTTCTCGTGTGCATCAACCCTCCGTCCAACATCAAAAATTCAAGCGGATTATATGCAATGCTGAATCCAAAAGAAGGATTTCCTTCCCATGAACGAGTGCCTCGCTTACCATCGATGTCAAGGCTGGAAAGTGTTTCCACGATTGTGTTGGTGGCAACTGAAGGACCAAATCCTATGAAGCGATCATAGGGATTCACCTGAGCTTCAACTTCCGTAGTATCTTCTTCATCACGATCATCTTGCGCAAATATAGGTGTGGTATTAAGGCCAATGATCAGCCCAAAAAG
>JBJTFZ010000172.1:0-8183 GCA_046093685.1 bacterium | reverse complement strand
CTTACCAAACAATGCGATACGGCCTGTTGCACCATAGTATGGATGTGAATTTACAATCTCATTTGTCCATACTGTGTCTGCTTTCAACCAACGGCGGATAGCGGTAAGTTTTGTTGCAGCAGTATCGGCTGTAAATGTACCATTTCCGTTGAGGAACAATGGCATCCATGTATACTCAAGTTGAGTAAAGATATTGTTGTCAGCATTTCTCAAATTCATTGCCCAGCGTGGGTCATACATCTTGTTTGAGTCAATTGCTGTGATAACGAAAATTGTATCACGACCAATTTTTTGACCTGCAGTTGATGCACGATTGTAGTTAACATCTTCATTGACAAATACTTTGTCTTTGAATGAACTAAAGAACAATGGATTAACATTTGGATTTGCAACGCTTACTGCACTTCCTGTCCAAACTGGACCTGGTACAGAACCATTGATGCGGAATGAAATACCTTTATTGATAGCTTCATTTACGCCTTCTTTCCAAAGTACTGAACGAGAAACCACACGAATGTGATCGCCGGGGCGAACAGGAAGTGAATTATAATTCTCACCTGCATAATATGTCACTGTTCCATTAGGTACGGAAGCAGGCAATGTTGCACGGTTGATATATCTCACTCTGTCATTCACATAATTGTGAGTTCTCTCATCATCAAGTTGCATTTCCCATCTTCTGCTTCCAAGTGCTGCACTATCTTCTGAAATAGGATTGTCAGCAATGAAAGGAAGGAGTGAATTGGTACCACCATAGTTTGCCAAGCCTTCATAGAAGCGACGAACGCGTGATGTAGTACCTGTTCTTTCTGAAGAGTCAGCAACAAAGTCAACACGACCACGGAGATATTCACGAGGATATGCATTGTCATTGTCTGTTGTTTGAATGTCTGTCATTTGCTTCATGTTCACGCGAACATAATCACCGGTTGAGTCATTGATCACAAAGAATACTGATTCGTTCAAAATCAACGGATCATCATTGTTTGTGTTGATGTCTTCACCATTGTATTGTGCTCTAGATTCGAGGAACAATGGATAACCGATCGGATGTGTAAACTCACCTGATCTGTGATCAATTGCAAATTCTCCTTGAAGCTTGCGCAATTCTTTCCAAAGAACATTCTCGCCACCTACTTCATAGTTGGCTGAATCTGTTGCAAATGGATCGCGCATGAGTCTGCGTACAACTTTTCCTGATGATTGTGTTGCACTGGTTGGATATACTCTCAACTTGGATGGGATACCAACCGCAAAGTCTTCAATAGGAGATCTTCTACGAACTGAATAATCTGCAGTTTTGATATCTGTTCCTTTGTCAAACATATCATATACCATACCTGCCATAAGCAATGTATCAGGTACTTGACCGATTGGAATTGGCTTATAGTTATAATCCAATCCGGGTCTTCCTTGAGAATTTGTGGCATTGTAATCAAAAGGACCTTGTTCTTTCAACTGAGCATCTGTATAGCTTGCTCTGTTGATGAATCCTAGATGTGTTTTACCATTTCCTCTTACGAAGAATGTCTCTTGTACTGTACCGGAGTTTGTGGCACCGGGGATTGGGGCAATAAGGGTTGAAACATTAGCTTCTGTTCTACCCCAGTAATTTCCACGAAGTGTATCAACACCACCGCTTCCTGTACCATAACCACCTGCCAATGTACCTTTTGTATTCGGTGCATCAGGGAGACGAATCAAGAAACGAGCATCATTGCTATGTATAGCATTTGCTGCATCATGATAACTTCTGAACGGAATAGGACCAACGATCTCTCCGTACAAAACTGCTCCTGCCAAATCGCTTGATGCTTGATTATTACCATTGATTAATGGACCTGTAACAACATCTTGTGATCTGCCGATTTTAGAATGTGCAACATTGCCAGTAATCAATGAACGCTTGAAAGCAAGTGCCAATGCATAGTTGTCTGAGTAAACAGCTGCGCCGGTAAATGCTTGATTGTTTTGAATACGGACACGGTTGAACATGATAGTGTCTTTTCTGAAGAATCTATCTTTAACAACACTGTCTAGAACATAGATTGCTCCACCAAGACCAATACCGTTTTCACGGAGACCGGAAGGTGATGGATTTGAAATATATCCTGGATGATAACGCTTAACATCAATGAAGTTAGCACCAATTTGTGATGTTCCGGATCCCAACAATCTCTCATCAGGATTGATGTCTGCACTGTTGTTGATGAATCTTGTCAACATGCGAACATCAGCAGGAACTGCTGCAACTCTTTTATTGTCAAACAATGAATCATTTGATACGAATTTCTCGATCTTGATTGTGCCATCTGGCTCAATAGCAAAACCGTCTGCATCAGAAATAAACATGCGATCTGATGATGACAATGGATTGATCATTGCAATCGCTCCACCTGAACCATTGATTACACTGTTGTTTTCGAACAATGTTCCTTTCACAAGGTTCAAGTCAGCATTCAATACATACATCCCACCACCACCACGAACAAATTTCTTTTCTTCAATGGTTGGATTGATGCCAACTGCACCAACACTGTTATTGCGGAAATCACTTCTAACTACTCTTACAACTCTTTGCCATGCAGGAACCGGAGGATCGATGCTTGGCAAATGAATCGCGATAGCACCGCCGGAAAATCCAGCTGTGTTACGGAGATAGTTGATGCTGAAGCCGGGTCCATATGATTGTGCCAAAGGCAAGTCATTAATGAAACCACCGGCACCATAGGATGTCATATTACGCTTTGTATAAACAGCTCCACCATGGGCGATAGCTTTATTGTCTTCAAAGTCGATTCTACGACCATAGTCTCTGATTCTTGGGAACGGTGAATCTGAACCACCAATGATTGGTGAAGGACGAGGATCTGTGTTTCCATCTACATAGATAGCTCCACCAGAGCTCGCTCTGTTGTTTTTGAATTTCGTTCCTTGAAGTGAACTTCCACGGATTTGCAAACGACCATAGGTGTTCTCATGGAAGATAGCTCCACCCAATGCATAATCTGCATTATTCTTTGGCTGCAAGTATGGTGTTTCTGCTGAGTTGTTTTCAAACTCACCATTGATGACCATTGATGTGAATGCACCAATGTACAATGCACCACCGCGTGCACCTCGTGAACTTAATCTATCCTGAAGATTCAATACTTTGTTATTGGTGAACTTCACGAAGTCTTTTTCACCAAAACGAATTTTGTCATTCAAAGGATTGCTTGTGTTGATACGAATTGAGTCATTGACGCCAAGACCGATTTCAAGTCTTCTGTATTCATCGGCAAAACGACCGCCAATGTACATAGCGCCACCCCATGCTTGATTTTTCCAATCTGTGGGCTGACCATCTGTTGAATCAACTTTAACTCTCTTTACTGTATTGTCAGCCAATGTTTGACGACCACCGACTGTTACCGTGTCTACATAAGCCACGAGTGTGCGGTTATTGTCAAATGTCAAACGACGAATACGACCAAGAAGAACAGCAATACGAGGATCGTCCACAGATTGACGCAACTTATCAGGCGTAATAGTAGAATCATTTTCAGTGATTCTTCTAAGATTAGCTACTGAAACTAGTGGTTCATCAGATGGAAGCGCGTCAATATCAAGGTTGTCAAAGGCAATTATACTATCATTTTCCCTAACTACGGATCCATCAGGGTTCGTAATATTTGGGTTTTTATCTGATTGATAGAAACTTAGTCTATAACCATTTGTGTCGGGGAATATACCACTTCCATAAGGTGCCTGCACCATTTGCAAAGCTCCACCACGGAAACGAGCCATATTGTTTTGGAAATTACAATCCACCAACCAAGTACGAACGGAGAATGATGTCAATGCACCACCGGATCCATTTGTCCACTTGATAGTTTCTTTGTTGAGATCAATTGTCGCTGCCTTTACAGCACCTGACAAATTCAAAGTATCATAATAGTAGCGATTGTCTACCGTTGTATCCTTGCGGAAATCTTTGAATGTGACATTTCTGAAATATGCAGCACGAGCACCGGGCAATACAATGATATGTCCCCATTCACGGGAATAATCATTGACTGCTTGCCCACGGAACACAATTCTTGCAGAATCAATGTTTGGAGAATTTCCGCCTCTTCTTTTCCATGGCTGGAATCGTACCACATCATCATTCTCGTACAAACGAGAAGCCATAAACATGATAGCTTGTTCAGGGCTAATTATTCGCCCTCCAGTAACAAGTCCACCCTGTTGGGTATCTTCTGTGCTTGAGATATTGGAAACACCGGTCATGTTACCAGAATTTTCATTCAACCTAACATTGAAAATAACATTGCGCTTTCTCGACGCAATTGTTAATTCCTGTTTGGTTCCAAAAGAAACGACTCCACTACTAGTGTAGTAAGGACTGTCGTTAAAGTCCACTCCAGCCGCAGGAGCAATCGGGTTATATCTGGCATGCATATAACCGTCGGCAATGATACGGCCACCGACTGAGTCGATCATCCTACCATTGTCCAAAAACACAACTTCAGTTCCCGGCTCTATAAGCAGAGTACCGGCAATCATAAGAGTACCGTTGATCTGATAAATAGAGTCTTTCAAGAAGATACGCACATCATTCGGCGCAATTCTTCCGGAAACTTGTACGCGCGGCTTTTGCGCATAACTGGTGCCAGCCATCAGCAATAACGCAAATAGCATGGTACCCAGACGAAGCAAACGTCGCATAATACCTCCGTTTGTTAAATAATACTTTAAAACTGTATTGTATTTGTCATTTTTTGTCATAATTCTGTCGTAAAGACAATAATATCAGGAATAACCAACTCAATTTTCGTGCCAACCAAGGCGAGCTAAGCCCATTTTTGCTTCACTCGTGTATTCCGATCCGGAATTCTTGGCAATAAGACCTTTAAAAAGTGTTATGGCTTTTTCTTTCGCTGTTCCGGAACCATTGCTTGATGCCTTTTCATAGTTCAATGCAGCAAACAATGCATATCTCTCATACAATGGACCATCCTTTGGTCCGGCAGCAACTTCATAAAGTCCTGCTGCCTCTTCATAGTTCTTTGTTTCCTCTTTGCAAGCTGCCAATCCAGCCTTTCCACCGGCACTGACCATAGGGTCATCACTATTGGATGCAGTCTCAAAATATGACACTGCTTCAGAAAATTTGCCAAGATTCAAGAGTGAAGTACCTGCATACAATGCCGCAAATGTACCGGCCGGTGTACTTCCATACTCACTTACTATATCCTTTAAACCAATGACTTTACCCCCGCGAATCGAACGGGTTGGGTCACCATCCAATGCCTTCTGAAATTGACCTGTTTCATAATAAGATGAAATTCTCGACAATGCAGTCATCGCTTCTTCATTGGTGGTTTCCTGCATACCGGAATAAAAATAATAGCCAAATCCAATGAGCAATACTGCACCCAAAACATATCCAAACATTTTTAGCTTGGCAATCAATGCATCCTGCTCAGGCATTTCTTGTCTTACATTCCAACCACTTTCGGTTGATTCAATTGATGATTCTGTATCTGACATAAAACTTGTAAGTCTCTTAATATCATAATGTTAATGCGCGCTCGAAGGGAGTCGAACCCCTAACCTTTGGAACCGGAATCCAATGCTCTATCCGGTTGAGCTACGAGCGCAACACACTAAATAGACTCTTAGGAGTCAGGCAAATATATGTTTTTTGGTGGATAATACAACGAAAATTAATGTAGATGTATTATACCCTGATTTTATGATCGAAAAAATTCCCTTTGTGGAAAAAAGTGTCAGATTTATTTCACAGTGTCATATATCATTCCCGTCACCCTTACACTGCTAAACACAAAAAAAGTCCGTGTTTTTTTGGAACACGGACTTTTACATATGGCATATTTTTTAATAATTCGCTGTTTTCAAGACTTCGTCTTTAATATCGGCAAGATTCAACAGAATTGCCGCCTCAAGTGACTTTGCAAAGCCCACGGGGACATCTTTGCTGGCAACTCTTCCAACAGGTGCATCAAGAATTGAAAAGAGTTCACTCGTGATGCTTGCTGAAATTTCTCCTCCGATTCCACCTGAGAGATAGTGTTCATGTGCAATGACCACTCTGTTTGTCTTGCGAACGGATTGGAACACAGTATTTCGATCCCATGGTTTGAGCGAACGCAAGTCAATGACTTCACATGATATTCCGTTTTCCGCAAACAATTCGTCGGCAGCTTTCATCGCAATGTGAATTGCATTACCGTATGAAATCAATGTGACATCAGTACCTTGTCTGCGAATTCTTGCTTTACCGAATGGCACGATAAAATCATCGCCGGGTAGTGATGTTGAACTTGGTCTGTAATTGTAAAGGAACTTTGGTTCAAGGAACATCGTGACGCCTCTTGAACGAATGGAATTTCTCATAAGGCCGATGGCATCATCTGCGAATGCAGGACAAACAACTCGTATTCCGGGAATCGCTGCAAGGAGTGCATCAAGATTCTGTGAGTGATACAAACCTCCTTGAATATATCCTCCACTCGCCAGACGAATCGTGATATTCGGAGAGAATTGTCCGCGCGTTCTCCAATAATCATGAGAACATTCAATCAACTGTTCCATCGCAGGCCAAAAATAATCGGCAAATTCAGCACCTTCAATCACTACTCGTATATCATCACGATAGCGAGTGAATCCATTTGCTGTTCCAACGATATAATCTTCGGCTATTGGTGCATTGAAAATGCGATCATTTCCAAATTCATCGAGCATGCCCTTGGGTACATTGAATATGCCTTGCTTATTGACAGAAGCAACATCTTGTCCCCATAAATATGTATGTGGATTTTTTTGGAATTCCTGTTTCATCGCAATATTGATTCCCTCGCGGAATGTATACTGCTGTGCATCAGGATCACTAATAAAATTATATTCCGAACGATCATCATAACCCACAGCATCTTCAGGCATCAAATAATCAAGATAACTTGAACCTGTTGGATCCGGTGCAATCTCAGCAATGTCTGCAGCGGCAAAAATCGCTTGTTTGTTTTCTTCTTCGATTGCGAGCAACTCTTTTTCTGTTGCAAGCTTCTTTGCAAGTATTGCATTTCTGAAAGCGGGAAGTGGATCTCTCTCTTTCATTTCCTGAATTTCTTCAGGCGTCCGATAAAGTTCGTGATTGTCTGAATTCGAGTGTGAGCCGATTCTATCACAGTCTGCATGCACGAATACAGGACCGGCGCCGGACAATGCATAATCGCGTGCTTCTTCCAAGGCACGATAAGAATCAAACACATCCCGTCCATCACAATTGATGATTTTCAAGTGTTTGAATCCGATGAAATTATCCGACACAACAAGATTCGCGGTTTGTTCATGCAATGGAACTGAGATACCGAACTTGTTATTCTGGATGACAAATACCACAGGAAGTTTTTCTCTTGATGCTCCATTCACTGCTTCATAAAAATATCCTTCGGAACATGCGGAATCACCACCTGAATAATACACTACTTCATCGCCTTTGAATTTTTTCACGGCTCTTGCCAATCCCGCGGCATGCAGTGAATGATTACCTGTGCATGATGAAACATTTTGAATGCCGATTGAAGGTTTCGCAAAGTGATTGCTCATGTGTCTACCGCCACCGGCAACATCACCATCTTTGCTCAAACCATTCAAAATGATTTCTTCAATCGTGATACCACCCGCAAGGGAAGTCATCAAATCACGATAATAGGGAAAGAGAAAATCTTTGTTTTGACGGAAGATTTGTCCGAGCGCAATCTGAATTCCGTCATGCCCGGCACAAGGCGCATGATATGACCAACCTTTTGCCATTTTCAAATACAATGCCGCTTTTTCATCAAGTCTTCTTCCTAGATGTTGCAGACGATACCATGAAAGGATGGTCTTTTTGTCGAAACCCTTCATGTTGAATGCACTGAACTGACCTTTCTTGGAAGAAGTGCTTTTCTTAACCACGGGTTTTGCAATAGTCTTTTTGGCAATGCTTTTGTTTTTTGGTTTTGAGACTGTTTGCGCTTTTTTTGCGACTACAGGTTTTGTCCGTGTTTTTTTTGCAGTCGATGTTTTCACATTCGTTGCTTTTGTCTTCTTCTTTGATGTTGTGGCCGACTTTGCCATAATTCTATCTTTCCTGTATTTGAATGCTTAATTTTTTTTATCACACATATGTAAGC
>JBJTFZ010000171.1:0-11379 GCA_046093685.1 bacterium | reverse complement strand
AGAAAAGTATTGAATAAAAGATGGGTTGTATTAAGAACTGCAAACTCTGATATTTAATTGATGTAAACATATTACGAAGTGATAATATGTCAAAGATTTTCGCGCAAACCGGAAAACCTTTGTACCACAATTGCTGAAACAAAACCAATTCCTGCTCCAATAAGCAAGCCACCAAGAACATCAAGGGGATAATGTACTCCGACATAGATTCTGGAATAGCTCACAAGTAATGCCAATACCATGACCCATATTCTCATTTGGGGAAACAGGATGCCAAAGAACATTGCCAAACAACCATTGTTGATTGCATGAGTGGAAGGAAAGGACTGCCCGGGTCCACAGGGAATCAATGAACGAATATTGGATTCTTGTCTGCAAGGCCTTTCCCGATTCACCATCGGCTTCAACACATGAGTTGAGAACTGATCGGTTATCCCGACCGTCAAGACCAATGCCAAAAGGGCAATGATGCCTTGTTTTTTGTATGTGAGTACGATATACAATGCCATTACGGCATATATCGGCCAGGTATTTTTAATTGAGGTGAGAAATATGAAAAGGTAATCTGTGGGTGGTGATATAAGCATTCCATTCAGCACATGAAACAGTGCAGAGTCTGCGTGCAGGATCATGTTCTGCATGAAACACTCCGAATGGACATCAATCGTAATAAATGCAATTTGAGATTTTTTTTTGAAGGAGATGAAGTGAGTTTTCCACAATCATCCCTCAGCTGTTGCAGTTCCAACCCTTCTTGCAATGACCATTTCCGCCACCGCACAAGAAAGTGCAAGAAGAAGAAAGAGTCGCCACAGCTCGGTTCCAACTCGTGCTTTTGCAACGGAATCTCCAATTCGTGATGACTGACTGAGTGAAGTGACAAGTGATGGATCCTGAACACGCTTCTTGATTGCATTCAGTAAATCTCCCTCTGAAGCATAAGCAAGATGACCTTCCGAAACAGGGATATTCACCGTCAATGCAGTCAATGACTCTCCTTCTTTGCTTCGTATGGCATAAACACCTGTATTCACCAATCTTCCAATATGCACGGAAAGTCCTCCGGGGACTGTGAGCCCTTGCACTTGTGACTCAGTTCCTGAGGGGTCATTCACCCGAACGATTTGCTGAGGAATCTTCATGGCATTGGTCGGAATCAATGTGATAGCATCATCGCCGGAAATCAGTTCTGTGCTGAGCATTTCCCTTGCGGACAAATAATGCATTGCTCTGAACACAATGGTCGGCATCAATCCGGAAAATGGGAATGTGCTCCAAGCGGGCGATGGCGGTACTGCACAATAAAGAATCTTTCCTTCCCCACGGCGTACTTCAGTCAGGAAACTCCCGCCTTGCAGTTGTATGAGTGATTGCCCGCCACCTGAAGTCAATGCTTTTTTGATTTTTGGAGAATCTCCAACGGATGTCTCCATTTCCAAACCTTTGAAAACGCCACGGAATAAAGGATGTTGTTTGTCAACTCCGGAGCATAATCCGGGTGAACGCTCTGAAAATGCCTGAACCTGCATTGGTGCAAGACCCAGCATGTTCAATGATGTAATTTGTTCTCCTGGCTCTTGCCGTTCATCCGGAAAGATCAATGCCGTTCCACCCGATTGAATGAATGCATCCAATCTTGCTGCTTCATTGCGATTGAGAGCACCTGCAACAATGATGATGTCATGCTCTTCATAATTGACCGTACCTGCCTGGTCAGCGGAGTAGGCAACATAAGTACCTACGGAATTTGCTGTGGCAAGCCGGAGAAATTCAGCGGAATTTCCTGAAGCAATGGATCCAACCGTTGGCGGAGCGGGAATGATGAATGATGCATGCCGAATATTGTCATATTCAAGCGCATCAGGTTCAATCATCATGCGAACGCGAATGATTCCTGAAGATTTGGGCGGCGCGGACAAAGTAACCGTTGTTGATGAACCTGCAGACACATCTATGCTTTTTTGTGCAACACGCACATCATTGAACATCATGCCGACAATCAATCCTTTCACATCGTTTGTACCACTATTCGTGAGGCGAGCCTGTACTTCAGCCGGCTTGTCTCTTTCAAACATTGATGTCAACATGATGAGGGTGTCTATCGACACATTCGTGGCAGGACTTCCATTCTGCATGGCGATTATGAATACTCCCGTTTGCTCATCAAAGACTCGCATTGAATCGGAAAGTACGGATGCATATTGAGATTGCTGTGCATCCGTGATGACATATACTTCTTTGTGCACATTCATCGAAGCATCGAGAAGCCCTTGGGAAGCTCGCAATGCATCATTTATGGTTGCGGTTGATGGTGAAGGCGCACAGGAATTGATTTCTTTGAGAAGGAATTCAGGATTTCTGCTATAGGATCTTTTTCTTTGATTTGCGATAGCGGATAGTGGAAGGAATGCAAGTTCATCACCTTCTTTCATTGCCATCGTAATTTGCTTCACAATCCCTTTTGCTTTTGCGAAACGATTTCCTCCTGCATCAGAAACATCCATGCTGAGTGAATTGTCGAGTATGACGATGATGCTCGTTTTGGCATGCGATCCCAAAGCGGGAAGTGAACTTTTGATCGTGGGTCTCGAAAAGGCCAAAACACAGAACATCACGATCAATGTGCGAAGAATCAAAAGCAGTATTTGTCGAGTCTTCAATTTGCGAATGCTGGTCTTTTGCAATTCTTTGATGAATCGCAAAGTGCTGAAGTCAATGGTTTTGAGTTTCCGAAGATTCAGCAAATGGAGAATAACGGGAATTGCGGCGGCGATCAGACCGAGCAATACAAGTGGATTGAGAAAAGTCATGGTGATTGCATGTGAAAGTGAATTACCCCTGGGACTATCAAGATTGATCTTGAAGATTCATCGTGCAATGTCCGCAACGGACTGCTTGCACTGGAATTTTCATATAGCAGAACGGACACTCTTTTTCTTTGCTTTCCTTCGATTGCTGAAATTTCATGAGCGCTCTCGTCATTGCAAAAATCGTCACGGAAACGATAACGAAATCCAGAATCGAATTGAGAAATAATCCCAAATTCAATGTTGGAGCCCCTGCATCTTTGGCAGCCTTCAATGTGGGGTAATCAATGCCGTTCAAACTGACAAAAAAATTGGAAAGATCAACCTTGTTCATTGCGCCGAGCGGTGGCATTACGATGTCATTGACGAGTGAAGTGACAATCTTGCCAAATGCCCCGCCGATCATCACGCCAATGGCCAAATCCAGGACATTCCCTTTATTGATGAATTCTTTGAAATCTTTCAGCATTCGGTAACTCCTTGAATGATTCAAAATTCAGGAAATGAGCGGTTCTCTGCAAACGATTTCCGAAAGCTGTGATGTCTTATCCACATGGTCTGTCGAAATAGCAAGAAAAGCATGTGATTTCGTATTTTGCAGTCATTATGAATGATATTTTGCAAGGATTTCTTCATGGCTGAGCAAGGAATGGGCATAGATGCCTCTGAAAAAAATGCATTACTCGGAAAACGCATCGATTGTTTGGACAAAGGTTTTGTTCGACTCATTGATGTGATGGGCGATGATGCCTCCATCGTTCAAGCTGCACGGGTTTCATATGGCTCGGGTACAAAAAAGGTGCATGAAGATCGCGGACTCATTCGTTATTTGCTTCGCCATGCGCATACCACTCCTTTCGAAATGGTTGAGTTCAAGTTCCATGTGAAATTGCCAATCTTCGTTGCAAGGCAATGGATCAGACATCGCACCGCGAATGTGAATGAATATAGTGGTCGATATTCTGAAATGAAGGACGAATTCTATACTCCGGCAATTCAGGATATCCGTCCTCAAAGTATTTCAAATAAGCAGGGTAGGTCCGATGAAACTCTGCCCGAGGGCATGGCCGAACAAGCGGCGACTGCTTTCAAGCAAGGTCAAGATGATGCCTATGCGCAGTATCAGGAATTTCTGGAGCTTGGTATCGCTCGAGAAATCGCTCGCATCAATTTGCCGGTTTCAAATTACACGGAATGGTATTGGAAAATTGATCTCCACAATCTTTTCCATTTTTTGAGACTTCGCATCGATGCTCATGCGCAATATGAAATCCGCGTTTTTGCAGAAGCAATCGCGGAATTGGTCAAACCATTTGTTCCTCATGCTTGGGAAGCATTCGAAGATTATATTCTGAATGCCCATCGCATGACGGCACCCGAAATGAGGGTGATGAAACATATCTTGAATTCAGTATCCATGCCTACCGATGAGCAATTGGCCGAACTTGGTTTAAAGGGGAGAGAGGCAGTTGAGTTCAAAGACAAAATGCAGGGAATGTTCTCACAGGACAATCCTTGACATTCTTATGAAACTCGCAATCCGACATAGCGTCTTATTGATGTTCATGTTCGGACTATGCATGATATCATGCACGGAAAGTACAACGCCATCCGAGCAATCATGCTCCCCAACAACCATGTCTCTCCCGGCAGGCATGGCAATGATTCCATTTTCCGCACATCAACCATATTCTCCTTCGGTATTTGAACTTGGAAGAGCATTGTTCCATGATGCAAACTTATCGGGTGATGCTTCTGTATCTTGTGCTTCCTGCCATAAACAAGAATTTGGATTTTCTGATGCCGGTAAGATTGTGAGTAAGGGTGTGGCCGGCGAATCAGGAATGCGCAATGCACCTGCAATCATCAATGTCGCATTTCAGTCAACTTTTTTTATGGATGGCAGAGCATCAACCCTCGAACAACAAATCGAGGATGCATTGCGCAGTCCCAATGAAATGTATTCCACTGATTCCATCGTGAAAAAAGCTTTGATGAACTCTTCTGAATTATCGCGTTTATGGAAGCAGGCATATGGTGCACAAGAGATGACTCTCCGTGGAATTTCATCGGCAATTGGAGTATTCACACGCATGATTGTTTCGGGTTCAACTCGGCATGATGCTTTCATAGCAGGAAATCAATCTGTTCTGAATCAACAAGAAAAAAGAGGGAAAGCACTGTTTGAAGGAAAAGCACATTGCGTGAAATGTCATGGAGGACCCAATCTTTCCGATGGGTTGTTTCATAGCACTGGATTGCATACACACTATTATGACAAGGGGCATTATTATGTCACAAAATCCGATGCTGATATCGGAACATTCAAAACTCCGACTTTACGAAACATTGCACTCACGCATCCTTATATGCATGATGGTTCTCTTCCGACTCTTCGCACGGTGATTGAGCATTATAATGTGGGTGGAAAGCAATTCATCAATAAGTCTTCAGACATCATTCCCCTGAATCTCACAAAAGAAGAAATGGATGATTTGGAAGCCTACTTGCATGCATTCACGGATTCATCGTTCATCCGCAATGCTTGTTTCTCCAAACCATGATCAAGATGCCCCGAGCACTGTGAGTTTTTGTTCGGCTTCATCAAGCGTTTTTTTACATGTGCCAATCAATGCAATGCCTTCTTCATAGAGTGCCATCATTTCATTGAGTGGTGCATTGCCTTGATCCAATACCGACACGATATATTCCAATCTTTTTATTTGATCTTCAAAACTAAGTTCATTCTTCTTTGCCATGTGCATCCTTTGAGGAAAATGAAAGGGAAGCGGAATTCACGCAATATCGTATTCCGGTGGGGGCGGGTCCATCCGGGAAGACATGTCCGAGATGCGCTCCGCATTGCGAACATGTGATTTCAGTTCGAATCATCCCATGTGTATGATCGGGGGTTTCTTCAATCAATTCAGGATTTGGTGCAGAAAAAAATGAGGGCCATCCGCATCCGGAATCATATTTCTCATGCGAAGTGAATAAGGGAGCGCCACAACAAATGCAGGAATAAGTGCCATCTTCATGATGATTCCAGTACTTTCCGGTAAATGCTCTTTCCGTGCCTTTGAGTCTTGTGACGGCATATTGTTCTTCGGTGAGTTGTTTTTTCCACTCTTCATCAGATTTGTTGATTGAATTCATGTCATTTATTGATGATGATTGGCAATGAGCATTGCTCGGTTCTAGTGTTGAGAATGAGCATATACATTCCGGGACTAAGTTCTTGATATGGTAATCTTGCGGTGATGATGCCTGGCACGGTGAATCCTTTTGCGATGGGATATTCAAATCCTGTGCTTGAAAAAGCACGCAAGGTGAATGATCCTTGTTCAGGTATATGTGCGATAATGTCTGCATCAAGATCAATCGGATGAGGATTGACACTCAGGCTAGCTCTCAGCACTGATTTGTCCGGATGCCATAATCGTACCCCGCCTTCAAAACAAATGTCGCCAATCGTCACATTGCCATCATTTTTAGTGTATCGGAAAATTCCTCCGATGGCTTTGACGGTATCGATCGTGATGCTTGTTGAAGGTGCATTTCCAAGTAAACCTCGGGCTGACAAAGTAGCCAAAACAGGTGCATTGTTCATTGACACGATCAAGTTCGCGGATTTGATTGAGTCTCCTAAAATGGCCTCAAAACCGGGATGCGTGATATCCGCAACGGTTGCATTCCAAGATAAAGTCAGTCTAAGTGCAGTGATGCCTGCACCCTCAATTCCTGAAGTATCCTTGATGGAGATATTCATTAAACCGGATTGATTATTGTTTACAGTGAGCGAATCAATGATGATGAGACCTCTCCCGATTGAAACAAACAGAGAATCAGAAATGGTCGTACAATATTTCGAGATTGCTCGTACTGAATAATGCCCTGAAGTATCAATGATGAACAATGGTACTCTGCTGCTTGAGACAATATTTCCATTCAAGAGCAATTCAAATTGTGAAGTATCACCACTCACAAACAATGTATCATTTCTTCTTGTGAGAATCGGTTTTACCGGTGGATCCACAACAGTTACTGTGACGGTGTCAAAGGCACTGCATCCTTTCAAGGAACTACCTTTTACGATATATCTCGTTGTAGTTTGTGGACTTGCTATTGGTTGTGCGATTGTCGGATTGGAAAGTCCTGTCACCGGTAACCATGAATACACATCACTTCCGCTTGCATCAAGCATGATGCCACTTCCTTTGCAAATGACGGTATCTTTCAAACGATTCAATTGCGGTTTCGAGTTCACGCTTACGAGTATTGAATCTCTATACACACAACCGATTGGGGAAGTCATCACGAGATGATACATCGTTGTTTGAGTAGGTTTCACTTTGATTTGTTTGAAAGTGGTGCCGGTTGCTATGGTGTCATTTTGTGTAAACCATGCATAGGTATATGGTGGAACACCACCAAAGATGAATGATCGTGGAATATCAATTGAATCTTCTTCGGGACATATTTCAATGATGCGCTGTATTCCGGAGATACTTGGTGCTTCTTCCACTTCAACACGAATGGTGTCTACAGCTGAGCAACCGGATTGCGTTTCTGCATATACGGTATATGTGCGAGAAGAATCCACCACACATCGAACAGCATTTCCTTTATTGTCGAGCAGTCCTTTTGCGGAGAACCAAGTGAGATCCTGCGAACTATTCGCCCTGAGAATGATGGTGTCTCCTTTGCAGGCACGAACGGAATTCGTTGGAAGATTGAGTGAGGGAGCCGGAAGCACGGTCACATTCACGAATGCATAATTCACACATCCATTTGAGTCCGTTACAATCACTTTATATTGCTGGCTTCTTATTGGCCTTGCTGTTGTTTTTTGTGCATTTCGATTGGTGACATTATCACCTTCCCAGCGATAGGTATAAGGCCCTTTCCCACCTAGTGGCTTTACCGATAATTCCGCGAGTGTTTTTTCACAAATGGCAGTGTCATTTGAGGATAGTAAAGACATAACTCCAAGTGAACTTTCTTTGAATTGCACATTGGAAACTATGATTCCTTTCTCGCCTTGTTCGGCACCATAACTTTTCCCATGAGCTGTATTGAGTCCGGGCATACCACCAATATTATCTATGATTGCAAGACTTGAAGCCGCATTTTTGAAGAGCACTGCGCCACCTGCGCCACCACCTCCGGGTCCATGCAACGCCGCTGCTGTTGAACCACCCTTGCCGCCTTTTGTTTCTATGATGAGTGTATCGCCAAAAGAAATAAATCGGTTCACATCAAAGTAAACCGTTCCGCCGGCACCACCACCACCATAGCCGTCATTGGATGCTCCGGATCGCGGTCCACCAACATCGACACCATTATTTTTAATGACAGCGAATTTTCTGATGATCACATTGTTCGCTCGGATATATGCTATACCACCTCCGGCACCTCCTGATAAACTCGCATTGTTATTGTCATGTCCGGCACCACCACCACCACCCATGAATATTCGTGGCAAGGAATCATTTACGAATTGTTGATAGGGCAGATTCAATCCACCAATACCACCGATATGCGCGAGGGTATCAGGCCAATCTTTTGAACCAATGCCGCCCTTACCGCCATTACCACCTCCGCCTCCGCCGGAATTATGGGCATTACCACCTCCGCCTCCATTAGCAGGGGCACCTCTGCCGAGAAGATAATTTCGAGAAAGCATTGCGATGCCATTCCCTTTTTCACCTGCATCCAATGTAACTGTGTCGGGAAGAGCATAATCCATGACTTTTGAATTACCTGACCCTAATCGCGCTTTCCCTCCATTAAAACCCTTGCCGGAAATGTCAATCATTCCCGCCATGTCAAAAGCTAGCCGAACTTCAAATGCGAGAACTCCTCCCGTTGCGCCATTCCATGGTTCGCATGTGAGAGGCATATTGAAGATATTCACCTCAGCTGAATCAAATACCGGCAAAGTGATTAATTGGACAGGAGCCTTTTCCGGGTCATATTGTCTGATTGGTGCATTTTTGAATATGATGGTTGAACCCTTTATGGAATCAATCACCAATACCTCTGAATTTCCGGCATTGCCATAATTCAACACATTTCCGAAAGCGGGAGTGTTCGTGGTATCGATGAGTGCCCCTTGCATTTGCATCATGAGGACTTTTTGTTTCGGTGAAAAGCCAAAAACCCCCACAACATCAACAGACTTCGAACAACGATGATAAGAAATCACCCGAGCATAGTTATTGATGACTCCCGTGAGTACTTTTGAACCTTGAGCATGGGAATCCGTGGCAAAAATTGCCAAAAATAGAAGCATTGCGAGCCCAATCACCAAGTAATTGGTCCCACGATTCATTGTCCTATATCTTGAAATGAGATTCATTATCACGAAAATACATGTTTTCATCATTGATAAGCCCTCTTTTTGCTCCGTGAACCGCAGGTGATTACGATTCCTGAAAAAAACAAAAAAATGGCAATTCCTTGAAAAATCACGCCTTTGAGTTCATCCAATTCATGATGCTCTCAGGGAAATTCAGGAAAAATCCGTATTTTTGCATTACGCATCGTCGCGTATTCATCCACCTTGAGGTTGAACATTCAGTCATGGCAAAACCATTAAGCATTCTCTTTGTGACAAGCGAGGTCTATCCATTTGCAAAAACAGGTGGGCTTGCCGATGTGTCATATTCTTTGCCACTTGCATTGCGTGAATTGGGACATGACATTCGCGTCATGGCTCCAAAATACGGTTCAATCAGCGAAAGAAAAAACCGCATTCATGAGATCAATCGCCTCAGGGACATACCCATTCCGATCGGGGACACTGAATCTTATGCCACAGTGAAATCATCCTCCATCAATAATCCTCGTTCCAAGGTTCAAGCATATATCACGACTAATTCGAATTATTTCGATGCAAAAAAGGGTTTTTATGCTGATCCAGCCACAGGTCTGGACTATCCTGACAATGATGAGCGATTTGTGTTTTTCGGACATTCCGTGATTCAAACCTGCATGCTGCTTGGATGGGTTCCGGATATCATTCATTGCAATGATTGGCAAACAGGTATTCTTCCCGCACTCGTGCGCTTGAAGCACAATGATTTGTTTGCCAAAACAAAAATCATCTACACCATCCACAATTTTGGATTGCAGGGTGATTTCCCGATGAAGACATTGACAAAAACCGGATTTACAGCCGGCGATGCCGATGCTCTCTCACACAAGAAGAAAGTCAATTTCATGAAAGCCGGAATACATTTTTCAGACTGCATCACCACTGTAAGCCCTACATATGCCAAAGAGGTTCTTGCAGATCAGAAACTCAGCAATGGATTGAGTGATGTACTCAATTCAAAGCCTGAGCGCATGGTAGGTATTGCGCATGGTGTTGATTTAAACACATGGAATCCCAAGATTGATGCATTTCTCACAAAGAAATACGATAAAACTTCTCTTGAAAACAAAGCACCGAATAAAGAAACCGTGCTAGAAAGATTTGGTTTGCCGGTTCATCATGACAAACGAGTTCCTTTGATTGCTATGGTAACAAGAATCATTGATCAAAAAGGTATTCAACTCATATTGGATTCAGAGAAAGAACTATTTTCAAAAGACATTCAATTTGTCATGCTTGGTGAGGGAGATCATTCCTTTTACCCGAAGCTCGAAGCATTGGCTAAAAAATATCCCGAAAAATTCTCCATCCGTATTGAATTTGATGATGAGTTGGCCCATTTGATGGAAGCCGGTGCGGACATGTTCCTTATGCCCTCGAAATATGAACCTTGCGGACTCAATCAGCAGTATTCATTGGTATATGGCACCGTGCCAATTGTTCGATCAACCGGTGGTTTGGCGGATACTGTAACGGATTTTGATAAGAAAACCGGTGAAGGTACTGGATTCGTGTTCAAAGAATATACTTCAAAAGCAATGCTTTCCGCCATAGACAAAGCATGTAAACAATATGCCAATGAAGAAGAATGGAATGCACTTGTGCTCAATGGCATGAATGAAGATCGTTCATGGGGTCGTGCCGCTAGACAATACAGTGAATTGTATCGTGCTCTCATGAAAGACATGCTCTGATGAATACATATCGTTCATGCATTCAATACTGTATAGCCTCTATTTTCGGCTTGCTCTTATTTCTGGGGATGTCCGCTTGCAATGAGCAAAGCCCGATTGCCGGAGGGGATTTGTATAGTGACACCATCAATGTGGATATTCTTACTTCCGACTCCATACCCATGTTCGGTGGAATATCAATTCTCAATAGCAAACCTGCTGCCTCCTATCCATTGGATCTTTTTTTAGGTTCTGCAAAAGGATATGAATCTTCGATTCTTGCTCGTTTCGGAAATGTTCCGGATTCACTCGGGGATGCGCAGATTATTTCCGCACAATTGATCATACAGCCGAAGAGATATGCATTGGGAGATTCACTTTCAAACAGGATTGCATTCGATGTATTTTCCATCTTAAAACCATGGACACCACGGGCCACCATCGATACATTTCTTCAAGCCGGATTTTTGGAGACGATGCCTCAAGGGACATTTGACGGATCAATAGCACTTCGTGACAC
>JBJTFZ010000170.1:0-10268 GCA_046093685.1 bacterium | reverse complement strand
CAAGCCAACCATAAAGTTTGGAGGAGGATATGGCAGTTATACGTCGAATTTTTCCTATTTTTGTATTCTTGATTGTATTGCTTTGCCGAAAAGGAGAATGGTCATCATGCTGAACATTTCAATTCTTGGATTGGAAGATGGTGAACATAATTGCTCGGCAACTTGCGATGCTCGATCCATTCCCGACATGTTCCCAGAATTCAAGGGTATCGTGAATGTGAAAGGCAAGATCAAGAAGCAAGGAAAAAGATTGATGCTTACGGCAACTGCTTCTGCCATCGCACATTTAATTTGCGATGTTTCCGGTGAAGAGTTTGAACAATCCATCGAAGCTCCTGTTCATTTGGTTTTTCGAATGGATTCGCAGCTCTTCTCTCTGAAAAGGAATGATCATGATGGAGATGAAATTCTTCTCAGAGACGACGAAGAACAACTTGACATCACAGATGAAGTTCGGCAGGAATTGGCAATCCATTTGCCAATGAAGCGAGTAGCCCCGGAATATGCACATACCTCATTTGAGGCATTGCATCCCGAATTATTGGATACACATAAGTCCGTGAAGGATGATGAAGAATCTCCATTTGCGGCTCTGAAACATTTGAACATACATAAGAATTGAATTACTTGGAGCAGAATCATGCCAAATCCCAAAAGAAGACATTCCAAATCACGCAGAGACAAGCGTAGAACTCATTACAAAGCTGTTGCACCAACAGTTGCTTCATGTGCCCATTGCGGAAGCATGAAACTGAACCATACCGCATGTCCTTCTTGCGGATATTACAATGGCCGAAAAATGGTTGACATGAGCAGTGGAGCATCTGCTGAATAAGCATGCATGTGCTGTTTTCTGCTTGCAAGTGTAACAACTTTTTTCCCCGGTGATTATGCATCCCATTCGCATTGCAATTGATGTCATGGGTGGAGACTTTGCTCCTTTGAACGAGATTCAGGGAGCAATTCTTGCTTCTGAGAAATTCAAACAATCTTCTATTGATGTTGAGTTTGTCTTCGTGGGGAAGAAAGAAGAGATTCAACGAGCAATGCAAGGTTTGTCACATCCCAATCTCAAGTTTTCGATTGAGCATACAAGTGATGTCGTGTCAATGCATGATGATCCAACTTCGGTCATCAAGTCGAAAAGAGATTCATCCTTGTTCAAGGGTATTGACATGCATGCGCGGGATATGGTCGATGCATTTGTTTCTGCCGGCAATACGGGTGCAGTAATGAGTACCGCAACCGTTGTCCTTGGAAGAATAAAAGGCGTGAGCAGGCCCACGATAGGAACATTCCTTCCAACTCAACATGGCAGACCCGTTCTATTGCTTGATGTTGGGGCCACGATTGAATGTAAACCTCGTTTCCTATATGAATATGCCATCATGGGGGATGTCTATGCCAATATCGTTCTCGGCATAAAAAGTCCAAAGATAGGCTTGCTGAACATAGGCGAAGAATCCACCAAAGGAACAGACCCTATCCTACAAACGCATGCTTTGTTAACGGAAAGTACAATGAATTTCATTGGTAATGTGGAAGGTCGCGATGTTTTGGCTGGCACAGCCGATGTTGTAATCTGCGATGGATTCGTCGGAAATATCGTACTGAAATTTGCGGAAAGCATGCTAGGTTTGCTCAAAGCCAAAATAAAGGGGTATGCAGAAAAAGGCTTGTTTAATAAAATCATGGTCATGCTGATGCTAATTCCGCTAAAGAAAATCCTCAAGGATTTTGATTATCAGGAATATGGCGGAGTGCCACTTCTCGGCGTGAACGGAGTGGTGATCATCGGACATGGAAAATCAAGTCCACTGGCAATTCAAAATATGCTATTACGAGCAGTTGAAGTGATCCGTGGCAATGTTAATGCATCCATCAAAAATGCATTGTCAGAAAAGGCAGAATAATCCATCACACTTTGAATACTTGTTATGCCGGTAACCATTTCATCAATTGCACATCATGTTCCTCCCGACATTTTTACAAATGCCTATTTTGAAGATAAGGTTGAAACTTCAGATGAATGGATCAAATCAAGAACCGGAATTTCAGAACGAAGATTTCAATTGCAAGGCGATTTGTCTGATATGCTCTTGCCTGCGGTTGAACAATGCTTGAGTGAACGGGGAATAGGGCCCGAAGAAATTGATTGTGTGATTGTAGCCACGATCACTCCCGACAATAGATTTCCATCCGCAAGTGCCACATTGCAACAGAAGGCAGGTATGGTCAATGCCTGGGGATATGATTTATCTGCAGCATGCTCAGGTTTTTTGTATGCCCTCATGAGCGGTGTGGGTCTCATAGATTCCGGTACATGCAGAAAAGTTTTGGTTTGCGGTGGAGACAAAATGAGTTCGATCTTGAATTTCAAAGATAGAACAACTTGTATTTTGTTTGGAGATGGTGGAGGCGTTGCATTGCTTGAGCGTACCGATGACCAATCCATTGGAATTCAAGACAGCATCCTACGCATGGATGGAAAGGGAGGTCAATTCTTGTACATGAGTGATCATGGTGATGGAGCAAAAGCACCCTTTGAAGAATATCCAGATGAAGTCAAGCAAAATTATGTGATTCAGGATGGACAATCCGTATTCAAATCCGCTGTTGTGGGTATGGCAGATGTATCTGCGGAAATCATGGAAAGAAATAATCTCAAGGCTGATGATATTTCGTGGCTCGTGCCACATCAAGCGAATCTGAGAATCATTGATGCTACTGCGAGAAGAATGGGACTTGATCCTGCAAAGGTGATCATCAATATCGACAAATACGGAAACACCACCGCCGGAACAATACCGATTTGTCTATCCGAATTGCATCATCAAGGCAAGCTTCAATATGGTGATAAAGTCATACTCGCAAGTTTTGGTGCGGGATTCACATGGGGAAGCATTTTATTGACATGGGGGATTCGCTCATGATGAAAACAGCATGTTTGTTCTCCGGACAAGGCTCGCAATATGTAGGCATGATGTCCGATTTGGTTCGCGACTTTGATCATGCATCCAATAGGATGAAACTAGCTTGTGAAATAGCCGGTTTTCCGCTCGATCAAATTTGTTTCGAAGGTCCTGCCGATCTCTTGAAAGAAACACGGTATACTCAACCGGCTTTGTTCGTTCATGAGGCGATTCTCTGGGACCTCATTGGAAAGCATATACAAGCAGATGCATTCGCCGGACATTCCTTGGGGGAATATTCAGCTTTGTATGCTGCGGGTGTTTTGTCATTTGAAGATGCATTGAGATTGGTCATACTGCGAGGTTCGCTGATGTTCTCTGCGGGTAATGACAGACCAGGAACAATGTTCGCGGTTATTGGAATGAGTGATGAAGCGGTGATTTCTCTTTGTAAAGAAGTATCAAATGAAGGTGTCATTGTTCCTGCAAACTTCAACTCTCCCGGACAAATCGTATTATCGGGTGATGCCGATTTTCTTCGGATGAAAGCGCCACTCTTCAAAGAAGCAGGTGCTCGCATGGTCACTGAACTTCAGGTTAGCGGAGCATTCCATTCTCCATTGATGGAATCCGCCGCAGAAGAGTTGGGCAAAGCGATAGATTCAGTCACATTCAATGACCCAACTTGTCCCGTATATCCAAATGTGAAAGCCACTGCGATACTGGATCCAAAGGAATTAAAAACCGTTTTGCTTGAACAATTGACCGCTCCTGTTTTGTGGTCGCAAAGCATTCTTGCAATGCATCAATCAGGAATCAAAGCATTTTGCGAAATTGGTCCCGGAAAGGTGCTGCAAGGCTTGGTGAAAAGAACCATATCGGATCCCGAGATAATAATTCGTGGAATTGACACATCCAATGATGTACAATCAATCATTCAAGGTTAATAATCATGGAATCAACTCAAAAAGTGGCTTTGGTGACCGGTGGATCTCGAGGCATAGGCGAAGCAATCGTCCGCAGATTGGCCGAAGATGGATTCACTGTGTATGGAACATATCATAGCAATCCAGAAAAAGCCTCAGCGATTTCGGAGTCATTGGCCGCCGAAGGCAAAACCGTACATTTTAAAAAAATGGATATTGCTTCCGGAGAATCCATTCAACAAGCCATTGATGAAATTTTGAGTGAAGCCGGAAGAATTGATGTGCTCGTAAACAATGCCGGAATCACTAAGGACACATTACTGATGCGCATGACGGCTCAGGATTGGGATGATGTATTGAATACCAATCTCAAAGGGGCTTTTCTTTGTTGTAAAGCCGTGGCACGCCCTATGATGTCCCAACGATACGGAAGAATCATCAATATCGGTTCTATCGTGGGATTGCGAGGAAATGCAGGCCAGGTTAACTATTCTTCCTCAAAAGCTGGGATGATAGGACTTACCAAATCGCTTGCACAAGAACTTGCATCTCGCAATATTTTAGTAAATTGCATTGCTCCCGGGTATATCGAAACCGATATGACCGATAAATTGAATGATGAACAGAGAAAAGCTTTTGCGGATAAAATTCCTTTGAAAAGAGCTGCAAAACCCGAAGAAGTGGCAAATGTCGTGTCCTTTTTTGCTCATGCTGATTCATCTTATGTGACCGGACAAGTGATCGCCGTTGACGGCGGTTTGGCAATGTAAATACTGTTTTTATTCATACTTATTTCTGAGGTTCCCTCATGGCTGCCGTAGCAGACAAAGTAAAAGAGATCATCGTCACCAAATTGGGCGTTGAAGAATCACAAATTACACCAACTGCTTCATTCACAAATGATCTTGGTGCTGATTCATTGGATACCGTTGAATTGATCATGGAATTCGAACGTGCATTCAATATCACCATTGAAGATACAGATGCTGAAAAAATACAAACAGTCGGTGATGCGATTTCTTATTTGGAATCACGCGCTTCCTGATTGGTTGCTTTCTTTTGATATTGTAGAATATCTTTGTTGAAGCTCATGAACAGCCACTGATCCGGTACTCATTCCAGGATTCGTGGCTTTTGTTTTCATTGCACACCAGAATTTTCTTTGTGAGATCACATGCCACGATATAATTATCCCACCATTGTTGTGACGGGCGTAGGTGCGGTTACCCCTATTGGGAATACCGCTGAAGAATATTGGAATGGAATGATGAATTCCGCCAATGGCGCCGGACCGATCACTCGATTTGACGCTGCAAAATTTGACACACGCTTTGCATGCGAAGTTAAAAACTATGATCCACTGCTTCACATCAACAGAAAAGAAACACAGCGAATGGATCTGTTCACCCAGTTTGCCATCAGTGCCTCTGCGATGGCCGTTGAAGATTCAGGCATTGATTTTGAAAAAGTAAACAAAGAAAGAGCCGGAGTGATCATTGGATCCGGTATTGGTGGTATGTGGACATATCATCATCAACAACAAAATTTATATGACAGAGACGGAAATCCGGATCGCATCTCTCCATTCTTTGTTCCCATGCTCATCAGTGACATCGCTGCAGGGCATGTGGCAATACGGTATGGATTGAAAGGACCAAACTATGCAACTGTTTCTGCCTGCGCTACATCGAGTCATTCCATTGCTGATGCACTCATGATCATGCAAAGAGGCGATGCCGATGTGATGCTTGTAGGCGGAAGTGAAGCTGTTGTTTGCCCTATGGGAATTGGCGGATTCAATTCCATGAAAGCACTCTCAACACGAAATGATGACCCAATGTCTGCAAGCAGACCATTCGATTTGGGAAGAGACGGATTTGTGATGGGCGAAGGAAGCGGAGTGATGGTCATTGAAACACTCGAACATGCAATGAACAGAGGTGCTGAAAAAATCTATGGCATCTTGGCAGGCATTGGTTTGACCGATGATGCATTTCATATCACACAACCTGCACCCGGTGGAGAAGGCGCGGTTCGTTCCATGCGTCTATGCATTCAAGATGCTGATTTGGAATTGACAGATATAGACTATATCAATGCACATGGAACATCCACACCATTCAATGACAAAAATGAGTCTGCGGCAATCAAGACTGTTTTTGGAGATCATGCACATGCCCTTGCTGTGAGCTCCACAAAATCTATGACCGGTCATTTGCTTGGAGCAGCGGGAGCAATTGAAGCCATCGCAACAGTACTTGCCATGAAACATTCAATGGTTCCACCTACAATCAATTATTCGACTCCGGATCCTGATTGTGACTTAAATTATGTTCCGAACAAACCCATTTCAAAGCCAATCAAAGCAGCAATCAGCAATACATTTGGATTCGGCGGACATAATGCCTCGATATGCTTCAAAGCATATGAAGGATGAAAAACAATCTTAACATATGTACTTTTTTGCAGGTTGAATATCCCATTCAACCTGTTTTCTTGTTGCGTACTATCAAATGAAAACCCCCGTCATCGTTCAGCAGATATATGACAATTTTTTCCGATTGCCCACATTCAAGCGCAATCCCAAAAAGCCTCATTTTCCGTCTTTGGGATTGATTACCAAGGCCAAGAAAACGGAGCTCGAACAGTCTTTGGGGATCAAGATCGATACAGTCGGGTATTTCGAACAAGCCCTCACACACAGATCATATTTGCAGGTAAATCCGGAATTACATCTCATTGCCAATGAAAGACTCGAATTTCTTGGGGATGCAATTCTCGGAATGGTTGTAGCAGAGTATCTCTTCTATCATTATGAACAAGATCATGAAGGGGAATTGACAAAGATGCGTTCATGGTTGGTGAACAAAAAGTCTTTGGCCCATTGCGCTCGTTCTTTGCATCTCGAACGATTTCTCTTCCTTTCTTTTAGTGCTGATCAATCGCTCCAAAAAGGGAATGAAACGATTCTCGCAGATGCAATGGAATCTATCATTGCAGCCATATATCTCGACTCCGGACTTCAGCAAGCTCGGTCATTTGTGTTGGATCGTCTTGTCCCTATGCTCACAAATGAAATCATCATGAAAGATTCAAATTTCAAGAGCATTCTGCTTGAATTGGTTCAATCCCAGGGTAAGGAAGCTCCAAAATATTCGGTGATTGAATCCACCGGGCCTGATCATGAAAAAGAATTTCTTGTTGCAGTGTTTGTTGCAGGTCAAGAAATGGGCAGGGGATCTGGAAAAAGTAAAAAACAAGCCGAGCAAGCTGCCGCGCATCAGGCTTTGGAACTTGTACTTCGAGAACATTCAATGCTGAATGGAAATGAAAAGGAAGCTTCATCTTGAACGATTCACATTATCAACACCTTCGCAATGCTTGGAAAGAATTATCCTCTTGTAAGCATGTGCTCATCTCAACGCATCTTGATCCTGATGGAGATGCCATTGGCAGTGCTCTTGGACTGTATCATCTTTTGAAAGATCATGGAGTTTCTGCCACGATCATCAATCAACATCCCGTACCCAAAAATCTCACTTTTCTTCCCGAGTCGCATATCGCAAACATCCGAATGACTTCGGATGATATTGCCCCTTTTGTTCAAAGGTCTGATGCATGGTGTATTTTGGATTTAAATGCACCCCAAAGACTAGGTCCGGACATCCGACCAATCTTTGAAGCCTATAAAGGAAAGACATTTGTTTTTGATCATCATGTTGAACCTACTATCGCGGCTGACAATATGCATGTGATTACAATAGCATCTTCAACATGCGAGATTATCGCCAGAATGGCATTGCTTTCCAATATTTTTATTTCATCCAATGCCGCCCAATGTTTGTATACAGGGATTATGACGGATACAGGTGGGTTTCGTCATCCGAGAACAAATGCGGATGTCATGCGATTGGCAGCCACATTGATAGAAGCAGGAGCCGATCCTGTTTCTATTTATGACCATGTAATGAATGCAAATTCTCTTTCATCGATGATATTGCTGGGTAGGGCATTGTCCAATTTAAGAATCGAGCATGATGGAAAATTGGTATTGATGATATTGCGAATGAAAGACCTTGCGGGATATTCGCCCGAAGAGCTGGAAGGTTTTGTGAATTATACTTTGAGTATTTCCGGAGCGAAAATCGGGGGATTACTTACCGAGTGGGCTGATGGAACGGTAAAGATGTCACTGAGAGCAAAACCGGAATATGAAGTGCGTTCCATCACAGAGCATTTTGGCGGGGGAGGCCACATGCAAGCTGCCGGTGCAAGAGTGCGAGATGGTAATATGGATCAGATCATACAAAGTATCATTGAGTTGTCTAAAACAGCTTTACACACATCTTGATATCATGGCTCCGGTAAGATCTCAACCCAGATGGTATCACCCTCACGAAGTTTGTATGCTGACTTTCCATAATCGGGTTTGACGATTGGATCATCATTTGAAAAGGTTTGCTCCAGCTCAGGGTTTGAAATCATCATTATCAGACCATATTGCGCCGCCCTGTTTCTAGCTTCGCTTCGTCTGATCATTCCCTCGAAAATATTGATGTCGGTTTCAAGCAATGCAGAACTAACAACAATGTTTATTGTGGTTCCATAGGGAAGTTTTGTTCCATATCGAGGGTATTGTCCTAGAACAATTCCACCCGGTTTATCCTCCCTTTCTTCATATGTGATTTCACCGACATTGAATCCCAATCGCAGAATATCAAGCCAGGCATCTCTTTCTGGTTTACCAATCAAATATGGTATTGTAACTTTTTCAATTCCTCTACTGACGGTGATATACATTCTACGGCCTTCGCGCACTTCAGAACCGGCAAATGGCAATTGGCGAATGATCCGCCCTTTCGGAACTGACTCGCTATACACTTCTCGTACTTCGGCAACTCGTAATTTTGAAGATTTGATTATTTCACCAGCTCGAGAAAGTGACAATCCCGTTATATTTGGAACCTTGACAACACCGACTGAATGAACATACGGTGACATCACAAATGTATCTACTATCCAAAAAACGATAAATAACGGAATGAGGAAAAGAGCTGCCGCTTTTGCAAACTGCTTGATCCCTAAGCGTTGTTCAAGAAAATCTTTCACCATGAATCACAATTGCCTACAATAAACCCTATGCTAAACTCATTGCAAATTAGCAAAAACCTCATTCTTGCCCTAATGCCATTGCAATTCTTTATATGCATGGACTTGTCTGCAGAGGCATGGCCACGGGAAAAAGGGAAGGGATTCGTTCAATGTACCGTCGGCTCAATGTCAGGCTCAAGTTTTTTTGAATCTGATGGACTTCGCAAAAGTGGACTATATGATAGTCTGGCATTAAGTAAATATACTTTTGATTTTTCCGGTACCTTATTGACATTGTCAGGCGAATACGGCATTACCAAGGATATCACCATCTATGCATCTCTGCCATTTGGGTCATATACTTTGATTGAGAAATTTGTCACAGACTCCATCGGCAATCGCCCGATTCGCTCAGAACTTGGTAGAACTTTGCTTTCATGGTATGCATTAGGTTCCCGATATACGCTCTATTCCGGGCCTCTGACTGCAACAGTGAGTGGTGAATTGCGCTTGCCTCCATTTTCGGGAGTACCCAATGATCAATCTCAAGAATTTCTTGTTGGTGGTTCGCAGGAGGGTATCATCGGTTTGCATATAGGAATCCCTTTTGAAAAAAGTTGGATTGAATTGAAAGGTGCTCTTTCATTGCGTGAAAAAGAGTGGAATGACCGTTTTCTCATTCATGCTGAAACTGGATTTGCATCGGTAGAGCGAACTGCTTTGAAATTCTTTGTTGACATTCAACAGCCTCTTGGTGCTCAGCGGGATGTCCCTGTTTTTGACATACGAAAAATACATCCGGCGGAATTTTTCATTTCTGCTGGAGCATCTTTTTCCATTTCACTGCCCGATGGACTCATGTTCGAAGCAATGTATGCTCTTCGAATGCTTGGCACTACTTCATGGAGCTTGGGTACGGTTATGCTCAGTGCGGGATATGCCTTCTGATGCCAAGTATGATTGAACTCATTGGATTTATGACATCCATAGCCGGAGTATTTCTCACAATACGAAGATCTCCGTATTGTTGGCCTATTGGTGCCCTTAGTGTTTTGGTGTATGCATATGTGTTTATGCAGGCAAAACTTTATGCGGATGCCGGATTGCAAGGAATATTCTTCCTTTTTTGCATCTATGGTTGGTTTATGTGGACCACTTCATCAACGGATGCCAATCGGATTTCATCACCTGTTCAAGTGTCTTCAATGATTAAGCAAGAAGCACTCCTTGGTATCATCGGAGTACTTCCTTGCACATTCATTCTTGGCATGTTCTTGAACAATAGCACGGATGCCGATATTCCATACATTGATTCCTTTCTGGCAGTTGTAAGCATCTA
>JBJTFZ010000169.1:0-2312 GCA_046093685.1 bacterium | reverse complement strand
TACATTCAAGTCATACACATAACTTGAAATCCCATGCTCGGCAAGAAGAGCCTGAGCCATTTCAGCTTCAATCGCATAGACAAAGCGCCGGATTAAAACCGGCGCTTTTTTTTGTTCTTCATGTTTCATTAGGAATCATCCATTATGAGATTCAAGCCAGCGTTCTGCGTCAATTGCGGCCATACATCCGCTACCTGCCGCTGTGATTGCTTGTCTGTATACGCTGTCCTGTGCATCACCACAAGCGAAAACACCATCGATATTCGTATAGGTTGATTTACCTTTGGTTTGAATATAACCTGTATCATCCATATCTATCAAACCTTTGAACAGATCTGTGTTTGGCTTATGTCCTATCGCTACAAATATTCCATCTGCAGGAACAATATTCTCTTCATTTGTTACCGTATTTCGTAATCTTAGAGAAGTGAGTTTGCGTAAACCTGTTGGCAATGTTTCTCCGAGATATTCATCGACAGTGGTATTGATCATGAATTCAATCTTAGGATTGTTTTGGCATCGTTCAAGCATGATCTTTGAAGCTCTGAATTCTTCTCTTCGATGAAGGATGGTTACCTTCGATGCGAACCGTGTTAAATAATTTGCCTCTTCCATTGCGGTGTCTCCTCCACCAACAACAAAGACATGCTGATTTCTGAAGAAGAAACCATCACAAGTGGCGCAAGCTGAAACTCCGAATCCCATATATTCTTGTTCACCTTTTGAGCCAAGCAACTTTGCGGCAGCCCCGGTTGAAATAATGACTGCATCACATGTGAAGGTTTTATTGGAATCAGTGGTCAATGTGAATGGGCGCTTTGACATATCCACGGAAGTGATTGTTTCATATATGGATTTTGCTCCGAAACGATGAGCTTGCTTTCTGAAAACATCCATCATTTCAGGACCCATGATTCCATGTTCAAACCCGGGATAATTTTCCACCTCAGTTGTGATTGTTAATTGTCCGCCGGGTTGTTGCCCTTCGAAAACAACCACATCGAGTCTTGCTCTTGAAGCATACAGCGCGGCTGTAAAGCCGGCAGGACCACTGCCAATGATGCATATTTGATGATGATCAGCCATGATGAAATTCCTTTATTGAGATTATTGACCTGGGTGCAAATATCGTTGAACGATTGCTGTATGTGGGGAAATCAATTTCCATGAATCGGCATTTTCAAATGCAAGTGTGATCACACAACAAGTAGGCATGGAATCAATTACATGATCTTTAGCCAAAAGATTTACCATCATGGATATCGTAGGATTATGTCCTATGATTGCCATATGATGATAATCATCATTGATTTCATGTATGAATTGAGTGTAATCATTGATGAAAGCATGATAAAGAATTGGTTTTTCCATCAATGGAATATCAGAATGAATCCCCAAACGAATCAATTCGGCAGTTGTGAGTGCTCGAAGTGCCGTGCTTGTGAAAAATACATCCGGTGAAAATCCTTCGGATTTAAGTCGGGCAGCCATTTCCGGTGCATCACTGAGACCTTGTTCATTCAAAGGACGATCGTGATCCCTCAGGCCCATGATGTGATTTGACTTCGCATGACGTATGAATGTTATCTGTTTCATTGAAATGCAGGCCTCTTTTCACCGGCCTTTATGGCCACTGACAATACATTGTTTTTTGGAACCAATGGACATGAATAATCTTTGTTATACGCACAATACGGATTATACGCTCTGTTAAAATCAAGCAAATACTCATCCTCATTCGGGATTTCTTCGAGTTCTACATATCTTCCGGCTTCATATGTTTCAAAGCCATTGGTTTTGTCTTTGAATGGGACGAACAAGATTTCATCATCAATATTCGTGGATTTGTAAGCGGTAAGAGTGAGCTGAGTGCCATCTTGAGTTGAGAATGATAGAGTGCCATACATAATCATGGACCGCTTTTCCGCAGCCTTGGATGTCAATAATTGAACTGTATCAGAAGTTGAAGCCTTAACGAAAGTTGCATAAAATGCATAATCCTCTGAAGGAGGGAAATACTGCAATCCTTTGAATTCCTTTTTTTGCTCCTCATGTAGTGGAGAGGAAGCATCGTTAAGAAAAAATTCATCAATCTC
This sequence comes from bacterium, assembly GCA_046093685.1. Taxonomy (GTDB): domain Bacteria; phylum Bacteroidota; class Ignavibacteria; order Kapaibacteriales; family UBA961; genus UBA961. The sequence goes on along the minus strand of JBJTFZ010000169.1, from coordinate 216 downwards.
TTTTCTTCTCTCGATGATGGAAGACTCATCGAAAATCGTTGCATCTTCTTCGTCAAATGAACAAGATCCAATCACTGCAAATGAGAGAATCATAATCATCCGTGAGAATGCCGCGATCAACAAAGACTGATTCATAAGAAATTCTTCCACATCATGGATTCGACTGGGGCTTGAGTTTTTGCATTATACTTTGCAGAACCCTTTGCATTATATGGA
>JBJTFZ010000168.1:0-2096 GCA_046093685.1 bacterium | reverse complement strand
ATATTATCCTATCTTGGTAAGCGTGGAACTACAGCCCCTGTGAGCACACAACCAACTGTACAAGCAGTTCCATCACCTGCTCCTGCTGTTCCTGTAATGCCTGCTCAGGCACCAGCTCCCGCTCCCGTTCAAACTTATGTTGCTTCACCTGCCGATTCGGGCACGATAACAAAATGGGGACAAGATGTTGAAGTCATCCCAATGGATCGAGTGCGTCAAATCATTGCTGATCACATGGTTCGTTCAAAGCAGACATCACCTCATGTGACAAGTGTTGCTGAAGCGGATGTAACCCAGCTTGTCAACTTCCGTGAAAAGCACAAGGGTGCATTTGAACAAAGAGAAGGTTTCAAATTGACATTGACGCCATTCTTTGCAAAGGCTATCATTGATGCAGTCAAGCAATTTCCACTCGTGAATGTCAGTGTTGATGGAACCAATATCATCCGTCACAAAAGAATCAACCTTTCTTTTGCAACAGTATTGAATGATGGAAATTTGATTGTACCTGTCATCAAAAGCAGTGAGATGATGAATCTTGGCGGAATCAGTAGATCCATCAATGATTTGGCTCTGAGAGCCAGAGGTAAGAAACTATCACCTGATGAAATTTCCGGTGGCACCATTTCCATGACAAATATGGGAGCATGGGGCAGTCTTTTTGGAACTCCGGTCATCAATCAGCCACAAACTGCCATTATTGGAATTTACGCAGTCCAAAAAAGACCTGTAGTCCGAGAAGTAAATGGTGAAGATCTTATCGCAATTAGACAAATGATGTATGTTTCCATTACTTATGATCACAGAGTGATCGACGGTGTTTTGGCATCATCTTGCCTAAGAGCAATAGTGCAGAATCTTGAAAAAATGAATGAATCATCAATTGAATTATAATTGATTTCTCGAAAGTTCATATCGATGTTTATTGCTTTAGCCCTGATCCTGCAGATTGGGGCCTTTGCAATGCATGTCCATCCAACAGGGCATGTACATCTTAATCTATCCATTGACAATGCTCAATCTGAGAAGGGGCACCATTGCGAATTATGTGATGGTATCTTAAAAATTGCCACTCATACAAGTATCGACATCTCGATTCTCAGTACCTGCACATTACTTCCCTATATTGAATCACAAATCCTTTCCTTACCCTTTCTGTTCTCAGAAAGGCCTTCCTCTCGTGCTCCACCCATTGTGTAGTTGATTACATAACTACATTTTCAAGGAGCAATATCATGACACATTTTTTTGGTATTGTGCTCTGCTTTTTTGCGTGGTACGCCTCTATACTTAGTGTTTTTGGCCAAACACGCACATTGCATATAAGCACAATACACATACAACAGCATAGTAAGAAGCCGTTAGCCTCTGTTCGAATATCCAAAGAAAACTCAGGCGTGATGACTGATATGTTGGGTCATGCTGATTTGGAGATTTCATATTCTCAAGAGTCTATAAGTTTTTCCAAAGCAGGGTATATCGGTGGAACAATCACTATTCCTGCATCCAAGAATGACACATCGATAACATTCATTGTTCAACCTGTTGAATTTCAAGGAAAGGCTGTGCATGTCACCGGTGATCGTAATTCTGTATACGGGATTGCATCTCAGGATGTGCATATCATCAAAAGCGAAACATTGGATAAGCATAGAGGTCAAACTCTTGGAGAGACACTCAAAAGAGTGACCGGTTTGCACACATTGCAAACAGGACCAAGTATCTCAAAACCTGTTTTACGGGGAATGCACAGCCAAAGTCTATTGATTGCAAATGCCGGAATAGCACAAGAAGGTCAACAATGGGGATCTGAGCATGCCCCTGAAATCGATGCCTTTTCAATAGGATCCGTGGAAATTTTGAAAGGTGCCGCCGGCGTTGAGTATGGTCCGGGAGCAATGGGAGGCATGATTCGTATTATACCACCCGAAATTCCCGATACGGCGCATTTCATTTCAAGCATTACAATGCAAGGACAAACAAATAATTGGCAAGCAGCAATCTCCCCTTCACTATCATGGGGCGCACGATTCTCTAATGACGATGCATTTGGTCTAAGAGCTCAGATTACCGTAAAACAAGCAGGAGATGCAAGA
>JBJTFZ010000167.1:0-39587 GCA_046093685.1 bacterium | reverse complement strand
CACATTCAAACATCTCGCCGAAGAAGTGAGTGAAATGCCGCTTCGTTTGGACAAAGAAATCTCCGAGATTCAAGCACATCCGGAAGATTATGCACAAAGAATCGCCAATTATGAATTGGCTCATCGATTACCTGAATTATTGCTCATGCGTGTCGATAAAATAACGATGGCTCATTCACTTGAGGCAAGAGTGCCTTTTCTCGATCATCGCCTTGTTGAATATACCATGCGCATTCGTCCTGAACTCAAGCGAAAATCATATGAAGAATCAAAATACCTATTGAAAAAAGGTGTTGATGCATTGCTTCCACATGAAATCATCTATCGAAAGAAACAAGGATTTGCAGCGCCTGTTGCCGAATGGATTCGGGGTCCATGGTATAATTACACCATGAAAAATATTTTGCAATCACCTCTCACCACATCCGGAATATTCAATGATGCCTATTTCAGGGTGATGCTGAATGATCATAAGCAGCATCGCGGGAAACATGGAAAGGCTTTGTATACCGCATTGAATGCTGCCCTTTGGCATAAGGTATGGATGGAGTGAGTAGGTCATTTCACTTCAATGTGCTCGGAGGCGCTGAGGAAATCGGCGCAAATTGCACATTTCTCTCATTCGGGGGAACGGGTATCATCATTGATGCCGGCTTGCATCCAAAGGAAAGAGACTTGCGAGCATTTCCTTCCATTGAATCTCTCGCCTATAAAGACATAGATGCTTTGCTCATCACGCATGCCCATACTGATCATATCGGAGGAATGCCATTTTTCTTGAAGCAACATCCATATGTATCCATGCATACCACGCCACTCACCAGAGACATTGCTTCGGTGATGCTGAAAAATACCGTTTCACTCATTAGAGAACAGATTGATGTTTCCAAAGAAATGCAGGATGCTATTTCCCTATATGACAAGTCAATCATCGACTATATTTCCACTGTTTTCGAAACCCATGGATATAAGGAAACATTCGAAATTTTCGGAAAACGCTCTACTATTCCTATTGAATGCACATTGTATGATGCAGGGCATATCCCTGGCTCAGCAGGTGTATTATTGGAATGGAATGGAATGTCGGTCTTTCACACGGGCGACACATGTTTGCATGATCAATGGCTGATACCAAAAGCCTCTTTCCCCCGACATCATGTGGATGTGATGTTTTGCGAATGCACAAATGGATCCGATGACTCGCATCACACAAAAGAAAGCATCATGAAGGAGAGCGCAACATTCATCAATGAAATCACGAATGCAAATGGCAGTGTGTTGATTCCATCATTTGCGCTTGGAAAAACACAAGAGACCTTGATCATGATAAATGAAATGCAAAGAAAAGGAATGATACCTCATGTACCAATATACTCCGGCGGGATGAGCAAAACCATCTCCTCGGTATTCGATCGATATTGCTATACCTCTCCTCGTATACAGCCCGGATTTGAAATTTCCGATATCCCCGTACATCCGATGCCATATGATGAATTGGGAAAAGCCCCATTTTTCTCAACCCCTTCCATTGTGATTGCCTCAAGTGGAATGATGCATGCCAATACAACAAGTCATAAGCTGGCAATGCAATGGATGCAAAAACCATCATTCGGAATATTGTTCAATGGATGGCAGGAGCCGGATTCACCTGGTTTTGCTCTCAGCAATTCAGTGCTTGGTGAACCCTTTCTCTTTGCCGGTCATCGTATTGAACGCAAGTGTTCTGTAAAAAAAGTTCGGATGAGTGCGCATGCGAGAAAGAATGACATTTTGTCTTTGATTCGCGACATATCCCCGAAAACGCTCGTGCTCATTCACGGAGAGAGCGCTTCATGCGAAATGATTGCCGCGGAAGCGATAGACATGTTTAACGGCGAGGTCAAGATCATCCTTCCAAAACAGGGACATCCCTATGACGCAAATGGAAAAAGAATTTCAGGCGGAAGCGATCATCTCGATTTCAATTAACACATCTTTCGGCAATCTGCTCACCTCAACCGTGCTTCTTGCGGGTTTTGATTCACTGAAAAAAGCGGCATATACGGCATTCATTGCAGAAAAATCATTCATATTCTTCAGAAAGACAGTTGTTTTTACAACATTCAATGCACTAAGCCCGCATGAAGTTAGCAAAGCATTGCAATTTTCAATGACTTGTCGTGTTTGGTCAACAATCTCTGTACCTACAATTGTTGCTCCGTCAGGCGTTAGCGGAATCACACCTGAGAAATAATACATGTTTCCCACTTTTATACCTTGGGAATAAGGGCCAATCGGCGCAGGAGCTTTATCGGTGAGTATGGGTTCTTTCATTGTATGGATTCCTAGATATGAACATGTTTAAGGCAAAATAGAGAATTCCCTCTTCATTTTTCCCCATTCATTCTTTCAATCGACCAAAGATTACGCACCCCCGAAAAAAGTCGTATTTTACGGTATACTTTTATCCTCACATCAAGCATATGAATTCTACTCTTTTGGAAGTCAAAGATTTGATCACCGAGTTTCGCAGCGAAGATCGGGTGCATCAAGCAGTTCGATCCATAAGTTTTTCTGTACAAAGAGGAAAAACTCTCGGGATAGTGGGCGAATCAGGATCAGGAAAAAGTGTCACTTCACTTTCGGTGATGCGATTGATACCCAATCCTCCGGGTAATATTGCAAGCGGTTCAATCTTGTTTCATGAAGATGATGGAACCACCACCGAATTGTTGACGCTGCCTGAAGAGCGAATGAGAACTTATCGCGGTAATCGCATCTCCATGATTTTCCAAGAGCCGATGACTTCGCTGAATCCCGTGTTCAAATGCGGAGATCAAATCATGGAATCAATCATGCTCCATGAACAAGTGAAGAAAGAAGTTGCCCGTGAACGAGCATTGCAATTGATGAAAGAAGTGCAATTGCCAAGACCTGAAGCAATGCTTGATCAATATCCGCATCAATTGTCGGGTGGACAAAAACAACGCGTCATGATTGCCATGGCAATGTCATGCAATCCCGCATTGCTTATTGCAGATGAGCCCACAACCGCATTGGATGTCACCGTTCAGTCAACAATACTTGATTTGATGCATGAACTTCAAAAGAAGCACAATATGGGAATGATGTTCATCACGCATGATTTGGGGGTGATCAAAGACATTGCCGATGACATCATTGTGATGTATAAAGGGAAAATCGTGGAACAAGGAAGTGTAAAGGATATTTTTGAGAATCCTCAGCATCCTTATACAAAAGGTTTGCTCGCATGCAGACCCCGCATGGACAAAAAACTTCATATTCTCCCAACGGTTCGAGATTTCATGGATGAAACATCCGATGGAGTCATAACGCCAAAGGCTTTGGCCGGGGAATCAATCGACAATGTGATCGAAAGCAATGTCATTTCCCGTGAAGCCATTATTCAACGGAATGCGGAATTATCGGCTCAGCATCCAATTCTTTCCGTTAACAATCTACAAGTTCATTTCCCCATCCGCTCCGGCGGAGTGTTTGGTCAAACAAAAGGATTCGTCAAAGCTGTTGATGATATTTCATTCGATGTTTACCCCGGCGAAACACTTGGTCTTGTGGGTGAATCAGGTTGCGGGAAAACAACCACTGGTAGAGCGATTCTCCGACTGGTAGAACCTACGGGAGGAAGCATTCAGTTTGACGGCAAAGACATAAGGGCTTTGTCTAAGAGCGCACTGAAAACTCTTCGAAAAGATTTCCAAATCATCTTTCAAGATCCTTACAGTTCTCTCAATCCTCGATTGAGTGTAGGAAGCGCCATCATGGAAGTACTCAAAGTACATAATGTGATGGACAATGATGCTCAGCGAAGGGAGTACATACATTATCTGCTGGATAAAGTGAATCTTGAACCTCATCATTATGGAAATTATCCGCATGAATTTTCCGGTGGACAAAGGCAACGCATTTGCATAGCGCGGGCACTTGCGCTAAAACCTTCATTTTTGATTTGCGATGAATCGGTTTCCGCTTTGGATGTTTCCGTTCAAGCACAAGTATTGAATCTATTGGTGAAATTGAGAGAAGAATTCAAATTGACTTACATTTTCATTTCTCATGATCTGAGTGTGGTGAAATTCATCAGCGATCGCATTGCCGTGATGAATGCCGGAAAGATCATTGAATTGGGTACGGCTCAAGAAATTTATGAATCACCAAAGAATGATTATACCCGAAGACTCATCGAATCAATTCCCGGTACTCGTTCATTTTCTTGATTGCAAATCATCATGAAACTCGATATTCACGCACATATTCTTCCAAAGACCTGGCCTTCTCTCAAAGACAAGTATGGCTACGGTGGTTTTATAGAACTCGATCATTATCGCGAGGGTTCTGCAAAAATGATGCGAGATGACGGGTATTTTTTTCGAGAAATTCAAGAGAATTGCTGGGACCCTGAGGTAATCCTGCAGGACATGGACAAGCACAGCGTTGATTATATGACATTATGCACCGTTCCTGTTCTCTTCAATTATTGGGCTAAACCCGAACATGGCGCTGATTGGTCTCGTTTTCTCAATGATCATCTCGCCGATATATGTTCAAGATTCCCCAGATTCATCGGTCTTGGAACCGCTCCAATGCAAGACATTCCACGTGCAATCAAAGAAATGGAATATGCAAAACGAGAACTCGGCATGCCGGGTTTGCAGATTGGATCAAATATCAATGGAATGAATCTCGATGATCCGAGTTTGCATCCTTTTTGGGAAGCAGCTCAGGACTTGGATGTTTGCATCATGGTACATCCATGGGAAATGGCGGGTGCAGATAGAATGAAACGTTATTTTCAGGAATGGCTCGTGGGTATGCCCGCCGAAACCACACTTGCAATCACATCGATGATATTCGGTGGAATCTTCGATAAATTTCCTCGATTGAGAGTTCTCTTCGCACATGCAGGAGGTTCATTTCCATTTACCATGGGAAGAATCTCGCATGGTTGGCATGCAAGACCTGATTTATGCGATGTGAATGGCATACAGGATCCACGAAAATATGCAGGTGCATTTTGGGTTGACGGCATCACCCATGATGAACATGCATTCTCGTTTTTACTTGATACGATTGGACCTAATCGGATTTGTTATGGAACCGACTATCCTTTCCCATTGGGTGACTTGGAACATGGAGCATTCATTGAATCAATGAATATTTCGGATGAAGTGAAAGAACAAGTGTTTTCACGCTCTGCTCTCGAATTTCTCGGTATTCAATTATGATTCATCCCGCATGATATCATGCAATGTCTCTTGATCATGCATGAACTTCCTTCTCCCCTCATCAAATATTGCCCCATCAACATCCTTTCCGCGTAGCCACAGCATTTTTTCTTTTGTGAATCTTCGTTCTTTGATCAAATGCAATGCATCAGGATGAAGAAAAGAAAGTCCTCCTTCATCGTGACATTGCGATTCAAAGTCATACTCCATCTGTTTGCAATATTCTTTCACTATCATATCGATTCCTCTTACCCTTGCAGCATGAGTGTATCCTGCGATATGAGGAGTGGCCATCAATGTGCATGAATGATTTGCAAGCGCATGATTCCAAGATGGCTCATTGTTCCATACATCGATTGCGAGTTTGACATGATGTTCATTCATTGCCTCAAGCAGTCCTTCTTCCGGAACGATTCCTCCTCTTGCACAATGAATCAACAAAGAGTCATTTTTCATACAAGATAGGAGTTGGGGAGTTATCATATCTTTTGTCGGAAACAAATCACCATCTGTCAAAGCGGCATGTACGGTGATGCAATCACAAATTGAAAACATTTTTTTCAATGAAACCCATTGTACCCCGTGAATTCTGTTTAATCCATATGACTCAAGAGGCGGATCGGATGCATAGACATTCATCCCGAGAGATGTACACATCATTGCCACTCTCATCCCAATATTTCCCATACCTATGATACCAATCGAAAGTCCGGAAAGTTTGGCTCTTTCTCCATTCCATTCATTCAATGCGGTGAGCACATATTCCACCACGGGCATCGCATTCGATCCGGGAGCATGAGCGAGAATAATTCCTTTATTTCGCAATGCACGAATATCAACATGCTCATATCCGGCAGTTGTGGTACCTATGAAACGGAGAGAGGTTCCGGAAATAAGCGATTGATCGATTGTAGTTACAGAACGGATGAACAATGCACGAACACCCGAGTCGAGTAAAAGTTTTTTCGACAAGTTACGACCATCAAATGGCATCATTTCTTCATGGAGTAGATGCGCATAATCGGTCAGAGGTATATGTGAATCATACAGAATCACGGCAGGCCGATGAGAAGTGCATGCAAATATACCGTGTTCTCCATAGAATTTCCATGTTTGATCCGTAATTTAGCAACCCATACTTGGATTAACCCATGCAGAACATCATCATACTGACATGTATTGCTCTTTGTACAATTTGCAGAGTCAATGCGCAGACAACTGCCAAGGAATTCATAGCATCGGCTTCCGTGAAGCAAGGCATGCAAGATTTATCCGGGGCGATTGAGGATTATACGCGCGCTCTTCAATTGGACTCAAACCTCATAGAATTGCATATTGGCCGTGGAACTTGCTACATGAATTTGGGGAAGCAACAGGAGGCCAGAGCTGATTTTCTTGCATATCTTGAGAAAGATCCATTGAATCTGGATTTGTATTATTCGATTGCAATCACATATCTATCCGAAAACAATCATGCCGGAGCCTTGCCACATTTGGACAAAGCAATAGCAATCAGCCCGGACTATCCTCCCAATCTAACAATGCGCGGACAGATTTTATCGTATTTGGGGTATACAGTTACTGCCTGCACCGACTTTCTCCATGCCATGGAAATGGGAGACAAGGAAGGAACTGATTTGTATCATAAACATTGCGGAAACAGATGGGATTCAACCGAGGGATATGTTCTAGCCTGGCCGGAAAGCGAAGGTTGGAAGATGCAATCATCAATGGAAGATACATCATTCCGATTGATTGAGTTTCTCAAGAACAATGAAAATCCTGACAATTGGTCGGAATATGGTGCGATGCTGACGCTTCGTGGTTATGAGCAAAATGCAACGCTCAAAGAATTCATCACATCAGTCACTGAGGAATTCCGCTCGAGAGCGCCGAAAGTCAAGATGAGAATCATAGCTCAAGATGTAAAGAATCAATTTCCTTGGATGATTGCGGTGCTTGAAGCTCCAATGACCAACAATCACAAAAAACCTGAATCGCAATTGTGGCATGTGGTCAAAGGTAAGTCAACCATCTACGGAAACTTCAGAGCTGTAAAAGAAAAGAAATTGTCAAAAAAGAATATCAATGCATGGTCAGCATTTTTCAAAACAGGAAAGATTATTGAAAAGTGATCAACCGCAAATCAATCCATATCTTCCAAAGAACATGTTCAATCGTTCATCATGTTCAACAGGATTATAGTTAATCACCACCGGTATTCCGGTAATGGGATGAATGAAACTCAGCGATGTTGCGAAAAGCAATAATCGATGCAATCCAAATTGAGTTCTGAAAAGTGCATTGAAACGACCATCTCCATAGCGCACATCGCCTGCAATCGGATGTCTCAAATGCGCGCAATGCTTCCTTATTTGATGCCTTCTCCCTGTCTTCAATTCCACTTTCATCAGAGCAATTCTTGTGGTATCAAATTGCATTGATGGATATTCCAATTCCACATGGGATTTTGCATGAAAATGCGTTTCGGCTTCTTGTGTTTTGTCTTCAGTGGATATTGGTGAGTCACAAATTCCTGATTGCATCCATCCTCTTACGACTGCATGATAGTGTTTTTTCATTCCGCCTTCTCTCATGCAGGCATTGAATGCAGAATGTGCATCGGTATGCAAAGCAAAGAGCACAATGCCACTTGTTGCTCTGTCAATACGATGAATGGGATAGACATATGATCCGATCATATCTCTCAATAGAGGCATGCAGGATATTTCATTTGGGGACAATGCTGAATGATGAACATGAATACCCGGCCTTTTCGCAATTGCGATGCAATGTTCATCTTGATGAAGAATACTGAAGGGTAAAGATTCACTCATCAGCCAATTGTGCGGAAGTTACTTCAGGGAATCGCTTGCGAAGTATTCTTTCGATTCCACCATGGAGAGTTATTGAAGAAGCACTACACTTGGAGCATGCACCTTTCAGCCGTACACGAACAATGCCTTGCTCATCTATGGAAACAAGTTCTATCGTTCCACCATCCCTTTCGATTGCCGGTTTGATGTCTTGGTCAATCACTTCCTGAATGCGCATGTGCAATTCGGTTGTCATACCTTTTTCCCAAGTGCTTGTTTGAAATAATCCAATGTTTTGATCAGGCCTTCTCTTCTTTGAACCATTGGCTCCCATTTGAGAATTGCTCTTGCTCTCGTGATATCCGGTTGACGAACTTTTGGATCATCTTGAGGAAGATCTCTGAATGTAATGGTTGATGAAGAACCTGAAATTTCAAGTATCTCTTTGGCAAGATCCAGCATGGACAATTCATCGGGATTACCAATGTTCACCGGATCCGATTCATCGGAAAGAAGCAGTCGATAAATTCCTTCCACCAAATCATCCACATAGCATACCGAACGAGTTTGAGAACCATCTCCGAAAACAGTCAATGCTTCTCCTCGCAAAGCTTGCGACATGAATGCGGGAATTGCTCTACCATCTTCAATTCGCATGCGTGGACCATAAGTATTGAAAATGCGAATGATTCGCGTCTCGAGTCCGTGATAACGATGATATGCCATCGTCATGGCTTCAGCAAAACGCTTTGCTTCATCATATACACCACGAATTCCAACCGGATTCACATTTCCCCAATAGGTTTCTTCTTGAGGATGAATGAGTGGGTCGCCATACACTTCACTTGTGCTTGCAAGAAGAAATCGAGCATTTTTTGCTTTTGCCAAGCCAAGTGCTTTATGTGTACCGAGCGAGCCGACTTTCAAAGTCTGAATGGGATATCGCAAATAGTCAACAGGAGAGGCAGGCGAAGCAAAATGAAGAATGGCATCCAAATCTCCATCGACATACATGTATTCTGTGACATCATGATGGATGAATCGAAAATGATCATTACCAATCAAATGCGCGATATTGTCGGTTGATCCGGTGATGAGATTATCCATGCAGATGACATCATATCCTTTCCCTATGAATTTGTCGCAAAGATGCGATCCCAAAAATCCAGCACCACCGGTGATAAGTATTCGTGGCATCAGCGTTGTACCTCAATCGTGTTTGACAAAGCGCCGAGTTGATCAATGGTGCATACTACGGTGTCTCCCTCTTTTACCCATAATGGTGGATCATATACTTTGCTTCCATTCAATTCGAGAAAACAACCGGTTCCGCAAGTACCGGAACCAATCACATCGCTCGGGTGCAATGTCACTCCATAACTTGCTCGCTCGATGATTTGAGCAAATGTCCATGACATGTCTTTAACATTTCCAAGAGAAACTCTTTCTCCATTCAATGTGCATGTCATTTCCAAATCATAAGTGGCACCATTTGGTGTATCAATCTTTTTTGATGCGAGTTCTTCTTTTGTCACAAGCCAAGGTCCAAGCGTTGTCGCAAAGTCTTTCCCTTTTGCCGGACCAAGATTGAGTTTCATTTCATGCATTTGCATGGCTCGCGCGCTCCAATCATTCATCACCATGAAACCTGCAATATATTCATCGGCTTTTGATGCAGGAATGTCAATGCCCTGCTTTCCAATGACGATTGCAACTTCCAATTCAAAATCCAATTGCTCCAAGTGCATCGGACGAACGGTGATTGGTCCCGGACCAAATACTGCTTGATGATTCGTGAAATAAAATATCGGAATCTCATCAAATTCGGGGATCATCTCAAGGCCACGATTTCTTCGAGCCGCCTCAACATGTTGTCTGAATGCATATCCATCCCTCATTGAAGTGGGATGAGGAACAGGTGATAGAAGGTGAACTTGTTGTTCAGGAATCCCAAGGTGTTTCATTTCACCACTCATGCCTTCGAGCACTTTTGCATCATGCATCGCAGATTCTCCCAATCGAAGGAATGAGAGCATGTCTGAAGGAAGATAAGGCAAAGTAAAAGCTGTTTCCGGCTGCGCATTTGAACGCAGAGTGGCAAGATCAAATACCAAATGATTGCAAAGTATGCCTAATCGTTCAATATTCGGAGCTGGTTGAAAAGTGACGAGTTTCATGATATATCCTTAATAAAAAAGGTGTTCGCTTTCATTCGAACACCTTCAAAATTACTGAATTTCAGAGTCATTGCTGAAAGGAATCTTAGCTCTCCAAAGCATGACGCAGGGATAATGCACCAACAGTTCCAAATCCTGCCAAAAAGAGCAATTGGAATGGAATGGCGGCAATTTCCAAATAGAACAAGGAAATGGAGATACCCACAATGAAATACATCGTGAAGAACAATTCCATGAATACGGCACCACCGATTTTCTTCTGGACATATTTCTTTTTCTTCCAATCACCTTCTGCGCCGACAATCTTATATTTTGGGGTACGAAGGAATGCTGATTTCTTTCCTGTCAATGCCTCAAACACCGCTTTTGTATTATTCACGGCAAAACCCATGCTTCCGGCCATGAATACGGGGAATAACATGAGTCTTCTTCTCCAATCCAGATGAATCGCTCTTTGGGCATACATGTAAAACATGAATGTGCTGACAGATGCCAATACGAAAATTCCCATCATGGTGAAGATTGAATCATATCCTTCCACTGTGTTTTTGATTACCACCAAAGGCACATTCAAAAATGCTGTGAGAAGAATGAATGGGAAAACGATATTGCTCGTTAGATGTACGGTGCACTCCAATTTCACTTTGAGGGGAAGTGAAGAACTCCATACCATCGGCAATAATTTTTTGGCTGTTTCAACGGCTCCTTTTGTCCAACGGAATTGTTGAGTTTTCAGACCATTGATATCTGCGGGCAATTCAGCTGGTGAAGTCACATCATTGAGAAAAACAAATTTCCAGCCACGAAGCTGAGCGCGATAACTGAGATCCAAATCTTCGGCCAATGTGTCTGCATGCCAATTTCCTGCATCTTCGATGCAAGACTTCCTCCAAATTCCGGCCGTTCCGTTAAAATTGATGAAGAATCCAGCTTTATTGCGCACTTGTTGTTCAATGACGAAATGTCCATCGAGAGCCAATGCTTGAGCGCGGGTCAAGTAGGAATAATCCTCATTCAGATGCTCCCAGCGAGTTTGCACCATGCCAACACCATCATTACGAAAATGAGGGATGGTTTTCATCAAGAAATCTTTCTTGGGAACAAAATCCGCATCGAATATCGCGACGAATTCACCCTTTGCTTTTTCAAGTCCGCTTTTCAATGCACCTGCTTTGAAGCCTGTGCGATCAATGCGATGAATATGTTTGATGTCGAAACCACGAGCTGCCCATTCGGCAACCAAGCGACGCGAAACCTCAACGGTTTCGTCGGTGGAATCATCAAGTAATTGAATTTCAAGTTTGTCTTTTGGATATTCCATTTCACACACGGCATTGACGAGGCGCTCAATGACATATACTTCATTGAACACCGGCAATTGCACGGTGACCATTGGTAATTCAGTTGGAAGTTCAAGATTGGGAGTCGCATAGGCACGGGTTTTATGATAATAATAAATCATCACCAACCCATGAAGACCGAATGCAAAAAGTATGCTGAGGGAAATAAAGTACACAATGAGTATTGCAACTTCCATGGTATCTGTTAGGTTAAATTGTGAGTGAATGGTTACCGCGGAAATGCGGGATTACCATCCCGATACCACGGCAAGAAGAATATCTTCGCCTATTTGCTGAAGAGCTGCGATTACCGCATCCTCTCTTGCTTGCTGCCCCTGGCTTATGAGATACACCTGAAAGTTTGAGAATGTTCTTTTCCAGACTTGTTTTTTCTTGACAATATCTGTGTATTCTGTTTCGACCGATACAGTGATTCTTCTCTCTCTTTCAACTTCGCCGGGGCTTACAGACACAACCACATCTTCAATTCTGACGATTGTTGATTGCAATTGCGCATCGCCATTGGCATCCACAAGCACGAGGGTATTGTCATTACGGAATTTGTCCAGCAATCTCCTCGTGAGCACATCTCTGAATCGAGGATTTCCAAAACCGCTATTATCTTGAACCGGCGAAAGACTGATTGTCTTGAGATGATCCGGTATGGATCCGCCCGTGAAAGAATAGCATCCCGACAACAATGAGATGCAAATTATGGAAAGGAAGGTGAGTAGTCTATTACTGAAATATGAATAGTTGTTCATCATTGTTTTTGCTGTTCCGATTTCATTGTAAAAAGGGATTGTTTTGTCTTTCTTCACCGATCGTCGTCAAGGGTCCGTGCCCCGGAAATACTGTGATGTCATCAGATAGTTTCATGAGTTGTTCTGCAATCGAAGCCAATAATGTATCTGTATTTCCGCCCGGCAAATCCGTTCTTCCGATGCTCCCTGAAAACAATGTATCTCCAACAAATGCACATGAATGCATGCTATCCACGAAACACACTCCACCCTCCGTATGGCCCGGAGTATGAAGAACCATGCAATTCCAATCACCGCATGTGAGAATATCACCATGATTGATTCTTCCTGTTGGAATGATGTTCCCCAATGTGAATGGCAAAGGCCACACCGTATGAGCAGATTGATCCAATAATCTATATTCATCATCCGGATGGATGAGAATATCCCAACCCTTTTCGGCACAGATTTCGGCATCGGCGGTATGATCCCAATGGGAATGAGTAAGCCATAAACCCGTGATGTGAAGACCGTTCTCTTCCGCAAATGAACAAAATGCATTCACGCTTTGATAAGGAGCATCAATGATAATGGCAGAATGCATGTTCATATCCATGAGCATATACCCATTGGTTGCAACAGGTCCTGCTTCAATCGCAAGTATGCGCAAATGCTGTGCATCGGGAAGAACATAACAATGAACTCCGTCCATCATGCCTCCGGAATTCTATATGTAAACTCAGTTATCATTTCTCTTCTACTACCACTAGACATTTCGCCATAGCGTTCATCATGTTTTTTGCGAAGTTCAGGGGATAATGAAATGCGATACTCCTGAATTGCAGAAAGGTTCTTGGCTTCATAGGTTATTCTGAATGAATCATTTCCCTCAATGGCGGGCTCAATCACTCGCAGGAATTGACATGACAGGAACACCCCCGTTTTCATGACATCCGGGATATGCTCCGTCCGCATCCATTCAACCCATTCTTCGGCAATGGAAGAATCAACATGCATCGATACTTCATAAAAAGCGGCCATTATTACTCCATTCAATGTTCATGGTTATTTCGGATAATTCCCGAGCCTCGTGGCATATTCAAAAGAAATGAAAACTCATGAATGCGGGGGTGTGAATTCATCGTAATTTTGCAAAGAATCGCACAAAAATGAGAATTCCTTGCGGAATCACCGAACTTTATGGAATGTCGGTACTTTGTGCCTATTGACACTTATCCGAACAGGAATGAAAAAAGAACCCTCACAAAGATTGGACCGTGGCGAAGCCGGTGCTCAAATCAGATTTTTATTGAGTTTTTATAAACCTTATGCTTTCAAAGGCATCGTGGCCTTGGTAACGATGTTGATAACGGCATCCATAGGGCTCATTTTCCCTGCCATGATTGGAACCATGCTGGATGGTTTCATTCATCCCGAAACTTCGCACTCATTCTTTGGGATTTCGCCATCACCGGGAATGCTTGCAATCGGATTGTTGATCCTCATCGCAGTGCAAAGCACCATCCGTTTTTTTGCATCAATGACGATTGCTCGCATAACAGAGACTTCCTTGGCTGAATTACGGACAAAGGCTTTCAATCACATCATCCGCCTCCCGATGCATTTCTTTGCCGAGCGAAGGGTAGGCGAATTGTCATCCAGGCTTTCTTCGGATCTTTCACAAATACAAGAAACATTCGCCTTCACGATTCTTGAATTGCTTCGGCAAACAATCTTTCTCATCGGAGGCATTGGTTTCATTCTGACGGCCGGACTAAGTCTTGCATTGCCGGTACTCTTGGCATTGCCTATCTTGGTTCTGATAGCCGTCATGTTTGGCAGATTCATCCGAAAACAAAGCATGAAAACACAAGATGCGCTTGCATCTTCGGCAACAATCATCGAAGAAACCTTACAGGCAATCGCAAGCGTAAAATCATTCACCAATGAACGATATGAAAAAGAACGCTATAAAGGAGCACTCAAACATGTGATTGAACTTGCAATACGAACAGCTCGATTGAGATCGGCATTTGTTTCATTCATATTATTCACCTTCTTTGGTGGTATAGCCGGTGTCATTTGGTATGGGGGCAGTCTCGTTCAGCAAGGCACCATCACGATCGGAGATTTCGCCACATTCTTGATTTATGCAATGTTTGTTGGCGGTGCAATGGGAAGCTTCGCTGAACTGCTCGGACAAATTCAAAAAGCTTTGGGAGCTTCGGTGCGACTAAAAGAAATCTTGGATACCAATACTGAGGACATGCTCGAAGTGGAGGATACCTCAATGTTCAGGCCTCTGCATTCCGTCACACTTAAGAATGTGTCATTCAGCTATCCTTCTCGCACAGATATTCCGGCATTGCAATCAATCGATTTGGATATCAAATCCGGACAAAGAATAGCATTCGTGGGTGAAAGCGGTGCGGGGAAAAGCACCACCGCTTCTTTAATTCAGCAATTTTATCAGCCGACAGAAGGAATGATATTGTATGATGACATTCCTGCTTCCGAACTTGGTTTGGCCTGTATTCGAGCATCAATCGGAATCGTACCACAAGATATCGTGCTTTTTGGCGGGACCATAGCAGATAATATTCGCTATGGTGATATACATGCGAGCATTGAAGACATTCAACATGCCGCAGAGCTTGCTAATGCAAAAGAATTCATTGAACGATTTCCCGAAGGCTATGAAACCATTGTCGGAGAAAGAGGCATAACTCTTTCAGGTGGGCAAAGACAAAGAATCGCCATCGCTCGCGCCATTTTGAAAAATCCACCTATTTTGATTTTAGATGAAGCTACAAGTTCTCTTGACTCTTCTTCTGAACACTTGATCAGCGAAGCATTGGAACGATTGATGACCTCCCGAACGACAATCATCATTGCGCATAGGCTTTCAACAATCAAAGATTGCAATGCAATTGCAGTGTTCTCCAAAGGTACAATCATTGAATACGGAACACATGATGAACTTCTTGCAAAAAACGGTGTATATGCTCACCTTTGCGCTTTACAATTGAGATAATTCCATTTTTGGGAAATACATGTCATGACACAAGTAATACTTAGAAATATTGTCAAGGAATATGAGTCGGGTACAAATATTATCCCCGATTTGTCTCTCACTGTTGAACCCGGAGAATTGCTTGTGCTCGTTGGTCCATCAGGTTGCGGGAAAAGCACTGTTTTGCGGATGATTGCGGGTCTCGAAGAAATAACTGGTGGAGAATTGCTTTTTGATGATCTTATCGTCAATGATATGCCCGCCAAAGCAAGAGACATCGGAATGGTATTCCAAAATTATGCGCTGTATCCTCATTTATCCGTTGGAGAAAATCTCGCATTTCCCCTGACGCTCCGTAAAGTGAACAAAAAAGACATACAGCAAAAAGTACAAGAGGTGGCCACACTCGTCGGCCTGGAAACATTATTGGAAAGGAAACCGAAACAATTGTCTGGCGGGCAAAGGCAAAGAGTAGCTCTCGGAAGGGCAATCATTCGTACGCCACGAGTCTTTTTATTCGATGAACCTCTATCAAATCTCGATGCACAATTGCGTGTTCACATGCGAGCAGAAATCGTCAATCTTCAAAAGAGACTCGGCATCACCGGAATTTATGTCACGCATGATCAAGCGGAAGCGATGACAATGGGTGATAGAATTGCTGTATTGAATAAAGGGCGTCTGATGCAGATCGGAAAACCTCAGGATATTTATGAGTCTCCCGCAAATGTATTCGTCGCAGGTTTTTTGGGTAGTCCTACAATGAATTTCTTTACCGGTACGATTACTCTCGAGGAAGGTACATTGCATTTTGCAGAACATCATGATGGAGCACGATTCATATTACCTGCATCCGTTCTCTCTTCCGGCAAAACAATTCCGAATACCATCACTGTAGGAATACGCCCGGAGCATTGCTCACCACATCCCTATGGAAATGATGATCCTGTGTGGAAAACCATCGTCGAGCAAAGAGAATATCATGGTCATGAAATGATTCTGCACATGATGTCAGGGGGAAGTAGAAAGTCGATGCGGATTCCGGTTTCCGAATCTTATGTTGCAGGAATGCCTTTGGACATTCATTTCGACAATAAACATATTTGTGTATTCGATTCCGATTCAGGAATGAGACTATGAATTTTGCACCACATGAATTTGACCGAGAGTGGAGATTTCAAGATCCAATGTCCACGGAAATCATATTCAAGGAATATGAGAAACTTCTCATCACTCATGAGGACAAAACTCTGCTTCCACAATTGTACACTCAATTGGGCAGATGCAGAAGTTTATTGAGGGACAAAGAAGGTTGTGAAATATATTTATCAAAAGTTCAACCACTGATTGAAAAGCTCGATCCCCTAGAACAAATCGTTCCACGGATACGATTACATATTGAGAGAGGTAGATTGTTGAATTCCATGAACATGGAAGACCGTGGAGTTTCTGATTTCATGACTGCCTGGAATGATGCAACCATGAACGGATGTGACTTTTACGCTGTAGATGCTGCTCACATGCTCGGTATTGTCTCCACGGGTGATGAATCACTCGATTGGAATTTCAAGGCAATGCGATATGCCGAGCAATCAAATGACATGAAAGCCAAAAGTTGGCTTGGAGCCCTCTACAATAATGTGGGGTGGACATTATATGGTTTGGAAAGATATGAAGAAGCCCTGCAATGTTTTTTGAATGATGAAATATGGTACAGAGAAAGGAATCGACATGAGGAAGCATTGATTGCTCATTGGTCCATGGCCAAAATGTTGCGTCTGCTTGAAAGACCGGATGAGGCTCTTCGTGAATTATATGTGATTGCGGAAGAAAGAAAACAAAGGGATCTTCCGAATGATGGATATCTTTCCGAAGAAATCGGTGAATGTTTGCTGGCGAAAGGCCGAGTGGATCATTCCGTTCCATTTTTTGAATCTGCATACGAGATCTTGAGTCAAGATGAATGGCTCATGCAGAATGAAAAGGCCAGAATGGAACGATTGAAAGTCTTGGGCAATATCAGGATTGACTGACTTCGCAAATCCATGAAACTTCACAACCGGCCTTTTGAAACATGGCAGATGCACTGCAATAGGAATGTTGGGAAAGTTCAACAGATCTCTCCAAATCCTTCAACTCGGCATCCGGACTGATCAATGAATATTTCAATCGTACGGCCGTGAAAACTTTGGGATGATTTTCGGCTCTATCCGAGTCAACTTCCACATTCAAAGCGATGATGGTCTTTCGCTTTTTCTCCAAAATACTGACAACATCCATGATGGAACATGATGCCATTGCCTGTAGCATGATTTCCATCGGCGTTGCATACTCTTGCGCAGAATGATGTGAATCAAAAAAAGTAGACATGCCTTCGGCATTCTTCCCTTCCAATACCATTCCGCCTTTCCATTCAACAAGTGCTTTCATGATTTTCCTCAGCGAACTTCTGATCCAATAATATCAATTTCGGGTATGACGAGACCTAAAGAACCGTCTTCAGCATTTGCCGCAAGCAACATTCCCTGCGACTCCATGCCCATCAGCTTTGCAGGTTTGAGATTGGCAACAATCACAATAGTCTTCCCAATGAGAGCATCGGGCGCATAATGTTTTGCAATCCCCGCAAGAATTTGTCTTTGCTCATTGCCAAGATCAACTTTAAGCTTGACCAATTTTTCACTTTTCGGAACTGCTTCAGCTTCGATGATTTTCGCGGTGCGCAACTTCACTTTCTTGAAATCATCTATCGTGATCAAATCATCTGCGGGTTGTGTCGATTGTTCCATGGACATAAGTTTTGCTTCTATGACTGAATCTTCAAGTTTTGAAAAAAGAATTGGCGGTTGTTGGATGAATTGTCCTGTTGATAAAACGGGTTGAGCAATCCAATGCCATGTATTCAAACCGATGGAATTTCGCTCTCCTGTTAGTGCTTCCTGACCACATGCTTCTGCAATCTTTTTTGCTGAATGTGGAATGATAGGAGCAAATGCAATGGACAAAGCATGCAACACTTGCGAACATACATACAATGTCATGGCGCACTCTTCAGGATTGTTTTTTATTGACTTCCATGGCTCGGCATCATTGAAGTATTTATTCGCGGCTCTAGCGATGTTCATTGTTTCCATCACGGCATCACGAAGTCTGAATGCATGATAATGCTGAGCAGTTGCATGCATTCCCCAATACAATGAAGCAAGCATCAAACAATCATGATCATTCAATGTAACTTTGCATTCCTGAGGGATGGATAAAAGCATTTCATCCTTTGATGACCATTCCTGTTGGGCAAAATGGTTCATCAGCATTTTCCATGTTTCAGGAAGATTCTCATATATGCCATTGAGCTCAGGAACCTTCGAATCAAAATTCTTTGTCAGGAATTGCGTGACCCGATTGATGAAATTCCCCGGAATTGCAGCAAGTTCATTATTGGTCTTCGCCTGAAAATCTTTCCAAGTGAAATCACTGTCTTTGGTTTCAGGAAGATTTGTTGCAAGTGCATAACGAAGGATATCCGCATTGCTTTCCCCCGGAAAATCCTGTTGATAGTCTCGAAGGAAAATTCCCCAATTGTTTGATTTGTAGAACTTCTTTCCTTCAAAATTCAGGAATTCATTTGCCGGAACATATTGCGGAAGAATCATGTCACCTTTGGACATGAGGAGCATCGGAAAAATCAACGTATGAAAAACGATATTGTCTTTGCCAAGGAAGGCGACATAATTTCTGTCTTCGCCTTTTGGTTCGGACCACCAATCTTTCCATGCATGTTCATCAAGACCATTATTCTGAGCCCAATGCTTGGTAGCTGAGATATATCCCAATACTGCTTCGAACCACACATAAATAACTTTTCCATCTGCACCATCCACAGGAACTTGAATTCCCCATTTCATGTCGCGAGTTGCTGCCCTGTCATTCAGGCCTTGCTTTAGCCATGAGCGACTTTGTTGCAAAACATTGTCCTTCCAATCCCCGGAATGAGATTCAATATAATCTTCCAATTGTCGCTGAAAATTTCCCATCTTGAAATACCAATGTTTTGTGGATTTCACGATTGGTGTTTTTCCGCTGATCACACTTTTCGGAGAAATCAATGCCGTTTGCTCATAGGTTGCACCGCAACTATCACATTGATCTCCGCGAGCTCCGTCTTTCTTGCAATTTGGACATATTCCCTCCACATATCTATCGGGAAGAAACATATTAGCCGACTCATCAAAAAATTGCGGCTCTTCTTTTTCAATGAGCAATCCTTTTTTCAACCAATCTTTGAAAAATTCTTTGGCTGTTTCATGATGAGTTGGAAGCGAAGTGCGAGAGTATATGTCGAAACTCATCCCAAAACCGGCAAATGCCTGTTCATTCATGGGATGATATTTATCGATGATTGCTTGAGGGGTGGTCTTCTCTTTTTCCGCACTGATGGTTATTGCAACGCCATGTTCATCGGATCCACAGACAAACAACACTTCTCTTCCGGTGAGACGGAGAAATCTAGCATACATGTCAGCAGGTAAATATGCACCTGCCAAATGTCCGAGATGAATATAACTGTTGACATACGGCAATGCCGCTGTTATGAGTGTTTTTGCCATGGAGATTCTCTGCGATAATCGCCTACAATTTACTCAATTTTCGGAGAGTCACTTGCAATTGATGAGTGCAAATTCAACTCTTCTGTTTTGCAGGCGACCTGCTTCTTCTTTATTGTCCGCGATGGGCTTGAGTTCTCCATAGCCCTTTGCAGTAAGTCTCCTTGGTTCAATGCCATTCGAATTCAAATATTTCACAACGGATTCAGCTCTTCTTTGCGACAAAGATTCATTGTCATTCACTGATCCCACATCATCGGTATGAGCACTTATTTCTAAGCAAACAGATGGATTATCATTCATGAATTTCAATAATTTTTGAAGTTCCGCTTCACTTTCCGGTTTTATGTCTGATTTATTTGAATCGAAGAATATATTCTTAAGCGAAAATGTCATTCCTTTTGAAATCGCTTGTTTGATTGATGTCAACTGAGGATTATGCGACAACTGCATTCCGGGCTTCAATTGACTTGCGATAAATTCTTTTGATTCGGGGATGAAATCTTTTTTCATGGGTGTAAAACGGTAATCACGACCCGGCCTGAGAAGAATGGAATAATATCCGGAGGCATCGGTTTCAATCGTGCTGACTTTCATGCCTGTTAACACATCTTCAATTATCAATGTGCTCTTGGTGAACATGCCATTTTCATCAACCACATATCCTGAAATAAAAACATCTTGCTCTCTGCATCGCATTGAAAGTACAACGGTGTCAGATTGTTTAAAGACATCTTCATTGATTTGCAATTCTTCGCATGAATAATTTGATACATTTCCTTTCATGGTATATGCTTTTCCGGGAGGAATCATCACTCCGTGATATCCAGATGTGGATGCGGGTATCATAGTTGTTGTTTGCATCGTGACATTATCCGATAACTTCATTTCTCCGATCAGAGTATTCCCCAAAGTATCAACCATATTCGCTACGATTGTTCGTATTCTCTTCTTGAGGATAATGTCCTTGATAAGCGTATCACCCTTCATCACATAAGTAAAATCAACAATTTCGGAATATGGTCTGTATCCATCGGCCTTCACAGACAACTCTGAAGGAGCATGATTTGGAATGACAAATGAATATCCATGGGACCTAGCATTGATGCTGTCTATCATTGGTGTAGGAGTGAGCATGGACAGTGAAAGTGACCCTTTGATGATTTCTCCGTCATCACCTCTGATCAATCCTTTCAAGACAGTTACTTTTGGTGGAAGTGGTTTTTCTTTCGGTTGCAATCGAACATCATAAGTTGTACTTACATCTTTTGCAATTTCATTGAGAATTGAAGTGAATGGTTGGCGAATGCTGAATTCTTTTCCCAGACTTAGCCTTGTCATGACCGCACCATTGTTTTCAGCGGTGTTGACGACTGAGTATAATTTTATCCCCTTATCCCATAATTTCTTGAGAAGAGATATTTCAGTATTGCTTCCATTTTTTTGAATCGCGCATTCATCGGTTATCAGAATGAAAATTCTTTGAGCCGTCGGTCTTAAATTCATCTGGGTTGCTCTTTCAATGGCAGTGGATGTTATTTCATCCATGCCTATTGCACCGGCCTGCTGGAAAAAAGTGGTGAATTGATTCAGATCCGGTGTGGGTTCCAAGATTCCAAAAATGGACTCACCATAGAGAATACAACCGAGATTATAATCAATGCCCCCTCCTTTGAGTTTTTGCACAAATGATGAGACATTTGCTCTCACTTCATCAATCTCATCTCCCATGCTACCGGAACAGTCCATCAATATCACAAAGTCAACCGGTACAGGATTATCTGCAACCGCTTGCATTACAGATACTATGCGCATTGTTGTGTCTGAAACAGTGAATGCAGAATCACTGACATTTGCAATCATTCTTCCTGTTTTGTCCTGAACTCGCACCTTCATGGACATCATATCCTTTGTAGTATCATTGGCAAGACCAATCACTGCATAATCAGGATTTTTATGTCCAAGAAGCCTTTGTGGAATTCCTCCGGTGGTTGCCTTCGTTTCAAAGCGGGCATAATGTCTGGCATGTATGGTGTCATTCACATGATCTGCATTTTTGAGATCTGACTCCAAGTCATCGGCTATGTCTTCATGTTCACCACCATGTTCCTTCATAATGCCGAACAATTCTTTTTTACCATTTGGGAAATTGGGTTGCCAACGTAATTCTTCGGGATGGCAAATAAATGACGGCAGACCTTTGCGTGCGGGGGCTATGGCTTTATGTCCCGAAAAATTGAGTCGGGCAAGTGCCACACCATAACCATAACTATCTGCATTACCAGAAGCCGTATTGAAATTGTTGAGCGTACCAACGGAAATGGGTCCGAGATTCATTTCCAAACCGAGACGCATTTGATTATATGTGGGATTATAGGATGCAGAAGCAACAAGGAAATTGCTCAACACTCCTGCACTTACTCCTAGTTCGGGTGAAATCTCCTTGCCTGCGAACAACACTGAATCTTGCGAATACAGAACTCTCGCATGGATTGTGAGCCAATCAAGCGGTGAATATGCACCCATGAAAGACATCACTCTATGATTTTCATTTCTTGTATAGAGATTGTCGATACCGCCTGAAAGGTAAAAACTTGAATGAAGAGATAGCATCAATGATGCTGCATATCGAACATTCACCGTTCCATCATCAGAATATTTTCCGGCTCCCCCTATCCATACATAATCACTGATGAGTGGAAATCCATAGCCCGCATGAAGCGTCATTGGAATTCCAGGTTGAAACAGAGATACAGAATCTGTTGGAAGGATGATTCCACCGGCCAATCCACCAAATTTCAGAAAACCGGCATATTGAGGCATCACATTGAATTGCTTGTCATGCATCGAAGCAAAAAGTAAGTCTGTCCCTTGCACCATCCCCAATAAAGCCGGATTCCAACTCACGGCTGATGCATCATTGGCATAACCGATGCGACGATTCGAAAGAGCATGAGAGGTCAATTGTGCGGATGCATCATTCACACACAACAATATTATGAAACTGAACAGAATTCGGTAAAATACTTTCATACGGCATATAGTTTGTGTACGGATATGTGCAAACTTACACAAGAACCATCAACATGGACCAAACATATACTCCACTCTGCGATTTCTTCTTCTGCCCTCAGGTGTGGAATTCGAAGTAAGTGGATACCACTCACCCCGCCCTACAGTGCTTATACGCCACTCTTCAATTCCTGCATCAATCAATATCTCCTTGATTGATTCTGCTCTACACTCAGAAAGTCTAAGATTATCTTCATCTTTTCCTATACTGTCAGTATGTGCAATGATGGTAATGCATGTATCCGGAAAGTTCATCAAGAACTTAATGATTTCATCAACCTTTGGCGGACAATCATCATAGGGTTGACATTCATTATATGGATATTCACATCCCTCAATGATGAATGTTGGGGGTGTTACAGGCGGCGTCACAGGTGGTGTTACAGGCGGCGTCACAGGTGGTGTTACAGGCGGCGTCACAGGTGGTGTTACAGGCGGCGTCACAGGTGGTGTCACAGGTGGTGTCACAGGCGGCGTCACAGGCGGCGTCACAGGCGGCGTCACTGGTGGTGTCACAGGTGGTGCGACAGGTGGTGCGACAGGAACGGTTCCCGGTTTACAATCAGGACATTTTGGACATGCAGTGCAATGGATGCATGTGATTCCATGACAAAATATACAGATCACATGAACACAGTCATGGTTACATATACCGCAATCATGATACCTGTCCACGGTATCGGTATGGATGATTTGCACCGTGTCTATTATGTGATGAACATGAATTTCTTCAATCAACTCAGGTAATTCATCATTTTCCGGTTCAGCACCATCGGGCTGAAAGCGTAGCAACAAATTTCCACCATTGAATCTTCCGGATGAATTATTTACGGTTGAAGCATCATTGAGGAATCCGAGTGAAATTGCACCAATAGTGAATTCAATTCCCAATCGCGCCTCTCTCAATACCGGATTGACCATGAATGAAGTTATGAAAGCATTATTACGGGCTCCGGCGCAGAGACCGAATTCCATGGAATGATGCTCTCCGCCAAACAAAGTGGAATCAGAAGTGAATTGTAGTTTTCCCAATACGGAAAGCCAATCAAACACTGAATAGACCAATGAAAAACCGTACAACAAATCTGCGGAATTCACAGAATTAAAATTTGTCATCCCTGCAGATATGAGAAGATCATCAATTGGTTTATGAATCAAGGATCCATTGAATCGAATGACGCTCGTTCCAAAGTCGGAATAGCGCAAAGAGGCACCGAGCCATGTATTGTTTTCGATGATGGGGAATCCATATCCACCATAGAAACTAAAAGGGGTATAGGGATTGGAGGGCAATTGAGTATTTTTTTGCGAGGTGATTCCCAATCCGATCCCATCTTGAGAGTAAAACCCTCCGACCTGTCCATTATAGTCAAAGTTGCGTGTATATGGAAGAACAAGAACCAGATCTGAATTTGGGGTCAGTCCCAATAATGCGGGATTCCAACCAACCGAAGTAGCATCATTGAACAATGTCAATGGACGATTCGTAAAGCGTTCAGGAGTAAATAATGATTGAGCAAATACATTATTCGCAAAACCACATACACAAAAAAGAATCAGTATACATTTTCTCATGTATTGACCTTAAAATCGCTACTGTACATTCAATGATATCGTAATAAAATAAACCAACAAAGATTTTGTAGAATAAATCTTATGAAAACATCCCCTTTATAAGCGGACATAACACAACTCATTGAAGAGGCCTTTACATTTTGTAGAAAGCCTCGGCGAAATTATCTGATAAAACAATCTTTCATCATGGATGAAATGACTTCAAAGTATCGGCTCATCTTCTGATTCATCTTCTTCACCAAAAGAATCTTCCTCGGTTTCAGTTGAATCGGCTTCTTCTTCATCAGTTCCATCTATTTCTTCAATTTCTATACTTTCTTCCGGTTCTTCAATTGTATTTTCTTTTATTTTTTCACCCTTTTGCTTGGTTTGTGTATTCTCACCCGGTCCTTTACCATTTTCCGGCCCGGCATTCTGCTGAATTCCTGTTGAACCATTATTGATTGGTGTAGCTCTTTCATGGCCCGGCAAGACGCAACCACAATGAGGACATCCTACATTATGCTTATGGTCACCACCGACATACACTTCAGCATGTGATGTATCTTCATAGTTCATGGAATGTTCACCATCTACATTTCCTGTATGACCAGTTCCGGTATTTCCATGTTGACAATGAGAACAATTTCCATGGGCTTTCCCTGATCTTTGATCAAATTCCACTGGAGATTGAATATGACCGCTTCCCTTGCGAACATAAGGACAAACCAAGCCTTTGCATGATCTGCGAGTGCATGGTTTGCCGGAGCAATCCACATTCACACATCGATATGCAGGACAAAGTGCATCTCCGCATCGCTCACCTTCGCATCCACGAGTTTTGCAACGCTGTGTTTTGCAAATCTGTTTCGGATATCTGTAATGATCATATGCATAAAAATTATCATGATTCACTCTGAGCAAGATATTTCCACCATTGAATCTTCTACTCTCGCTATTCAAAGTTGATGCATCATTCAAAGAACCAAATGAGAACACGTCAAATATGAATTCCAATCCAAAGCGAGCTTCGCGTGCAACAGGATTTGCGGAAAATGAGGCTATGATTCTTCTGCGATTGATGGCGGCACTGATGCCGAACTCGGATGAATATTTTTCTTCAAAATAGATTGGTGCTTCCGAACAATATTGCAATCTGCCATACATTGAGAGCCAATCCCAAGGAGTATATGTTGTTGACAATTGATAAACGATGTCTCTTGTGTTCACCGAATTCAGATTGGAAATCCCTGCAGATAGATATAATCTGTCATAAGGATTGTAGATAACAGATCCACTATATCGAAGTGTTCTTCCGCCAAATTCAGAATATCGGAAAGATGCGCCTGTCCATACATTGTAGCCGGGCACTTTCACACCCAAACCACCATAAAAACTCCAAGGCACGAAACTGAATTCAGGCAGATGTTCATTTCTCATGGAAGTATATCCAAGTCCAACCCCTTGAGAAGAGAAAAATCCTCCGACGAGTCTGGTTGATTGCCAAGTTCTGTCATATGGAATCACCAAAACAGCATCCGTCTCACCTGTCATGCCGAGCAATGCAGGATTCCAACCAACACTGGTTGCATCATTCATCAAAGTGAGGGGTCTATTCGTAAACCTATCGGGAGTGAATTGTCCACGCAATTCACTGCAATACCCCATGCCGACAAGTAATAAAGAGAAAAAGTACATCCAAGTTTTCATTATGCATACCTGATTAGAGTGTCTATATCGCTCATTTAAGCAATCGTCTTGCCAAACTATGAAATGTGTGCAAAACTTTTTTGCAAAACATGAATCAAACAACCATTTCAGCGGGGAGACAATAATGTTCCATAGTTCTTATTCAAGAGTAATATGGCTGTTTTTTGTATCAAATTGTCATTTTGCAAAAGTAATGGTATCAATTCCTTATGACTGCGATACCGAGTTTGCACAGATAGGGTAAGTTTTCTCAATAACTGCAATTTTATGGCGTTCAAACCCTTCAGCATATCCTTTTTGGAAGCATTTCTTATCTCTTTCAATTGCTTTGCATATCCGAGAGTATATCCATTTTTTTGGGCAATACTATCGGATTTATCCAAAAGGGAATATGGTTCGGGTAATGGCAAGTCTTGTTGTTTGGCGAGCCATTGTTGCAGTTTTTTGAAATCCTTGTCGCCTGCTTTCCAGTCTTTGGACAGTGTGTCGATATTTGCACAGTATTCACTGACAAATCTGAACAGTAATTGCTCTTCTTCCAATAATTCCAATAGTCTAAGTGGCTTTTCAGCTTCAAAGCTTGTATCAGGGTCGATTCCATGACGAGATGTTACGGGTCGGCCATTTGAGGTTTTGAAAAGTACTTCCTTACCCTCCACGGCAATGTCCTCCGTGTATGTGGGCAATCTTTGGATACATCGGCCTGAAGGTGTATAATATCTGGCAGTGGTGAGTTTCAGCGATTTGTTTCCGGGCAATGACATAACAGTTTGCACAAGGCCCTTACCAAATGAACGCGAACCAAGGATGATTCCTCGGTCAAGATCTTGTATTGCACCGGCAACCACTTCACTTGCACTGGCACTTTCACCATCAATCAGAATTGCAAGAGGAATATCGGGTTCTTGGGGTTGATATTGAGATACATATACTCTTTCCTCTTCTGTGTTTCGTCCTTTGGTCATCACGATTGTGGATTTCATTGGAACGAATAAATCACAAACATCAACAGCAGATTCCAATAAACCACCGGGATTTCCGCGAAGATCAATCATCAAACCGGAAAACTTTGGATTCTCCCGACGAAATTGAGCAAGCACGCGCTTCACTTCATCTTTTGTTCCCGAAGAAAATCTCTCGATTTTGAGATATCCCACGCTATCATTCACCATTCCGGTCACACCAAGAGAACGCACGCGAATCGTTTCACGAGTGAGTGTCACATGGATGGTGTCTGATTTTCCGGGTCTGAGCACGGACACTCTGACTTTCCCACCAACCGCACCACGACTGTATGATCGGATGATGTTTGTTGTATCATGCAATACGAATGTTGAATCCACATAGCAGATTCGATCCCCCGGTTTCAATCCATTCTTTTCCGCCGAGTAGCCGGGATAGATATCCATGATGGTCAATTCATCATCAATCACGCCGATGATCATCCCAAAACCTGTATAGGTATTTGAAGACAATAACTCCATGTCATCTTCTCCGCTATCATCAAGTATCTCAGAATATGGATCCAAAGATGACAACATTGCTTTTGTACCATCATTCACGAAACTCATGGGATCCACGGGATCCACATAATGTAATGTGACTTCACGGAACACCGAACCGAAAAGATCCAAGGCATTCGTGATCTTCAAGAACAAATCCTGATCGGAAAACTTGAATGCAATCGCACCTGCGGTGATGGACAAGATTGCACAACATATAAGCAAGAATTTTTTCATGAGATCAAGTGAAATTGCAAAGTGATGAATGAACCAATGGTGGTAAGGGCAATCAAATGTGAAAGTATTTCGGAATCCAATTGATACATCTCAATCAATGCCATTGTCAATATCATTGTAGGCATCCCGGATTCCATGATCAATGCTTTTCCTATCAATGGTTCTACTTTAAAGATGAATGTACATGCAAATGCCAATGCCGGAGCAATCATCAATCGAATCATGATTGCCGGAATCAATATCAAGAAAGTATTCACTTTCGGTAATGATAATGCCATTCCCACCGATATCATCATGATTGGTGGAACAGCCTTTCCGGCTATATCGGAAACTTGCAAAAGAAAATCCGGCAATTCAATGTGAAGAAACTTCATTGTCAATCCGAATATCACCGCATAGATTGGTGGAAGCGAAAGAATTTTTTTTAGCGCATTCTTCAATCGCATGGAATGAGATTCCGAATCACCACGAGCATATCCTGCAATCAGTACTCCAAGGGTCCAAAGCAATGGTGTTAAGGCAAGAACATCATATATCACCGGTAAAAACGCCATAGTCTCTCCAAATGTGCCCGTAATAATAGGCAAACCGAGATATGTCGCATTACACCAAGCAGACCCGATGATGATGCTTCCAAGTGTACCATCCTCCATATTGGAGAAAAGCGTCTTTTGCATGAGCTTGTATACAAGCCATGCGATGAACAAGCACCCAATTGTGACGAATGCGCCCGTCATGGGAATCTGCCACAAGGCATGATCAAGTGGAGCACGAGCAATCACCGAGATGGTGAGCAGTGGCAATAAGATGTGAATCACCAATGCACTTATGGAATTTCGCATCGTGGCAGGAGATGGAAGATTCGGTATGAATTTCCAAAGTACTCCGAGCGAAATCAAAAAAACATATGCAAAGAATACTGACTGCATCATGAATCACTCAGTAAAGATGCAATCTGTTCCGCAATACGAGAAGCCAGAGCGATGCCCATTCCATTGCAGCCAAAAGCACAGTACACATGTTTTGACAATTTCTTCACTCTTGGTTTTTTGTCCGGAGTGAATCCCATCAAGCCGGACCATGCATAATCGATGGTAAAATTCCTGTTTGGCAGAATAACTTCGCGGAGCATTGTCTCAAGCGCATTCATGATGATTGCTGAATGACCGAATTCGAATGTTTCTTCGCCTGTTTTATCCAAATTTCTTCCACCTCCCAGCAAGACTCTGTCTCCAAGTGATCGGAAATAATAATATCCTTCATCAATGTGGAATGCACCTTGAAAAGGAAGTTCATGTATGGAAGAAGTCACGATCACTTGCCCGCGTCCGGGCTTTATATCAAGTATAGGAGCCAATCTGGATAACATGGCATTTGTACACAGAATGATTCTTTTAGACTTCAATGCATATTCGCCGAATTGTGTTTTAACATGCAAGGAGCCATGATCATCAATATCATTCACTGAAACAACTTCGCTTCCATGTTCTATTCTGATGCCGGCTTCTCCCGCAAGTATCTCCAATGTTGCATGCAAATGCCCACTATGCAATTGTCCTTCATGTGCATTCATGATCACGGCATGAACAGCATCAGAAAATTCAAATGCTTGCTGTTCCTGTGAGGACATCACTCTGAATGTTTCTGGGTCACCCGTGATTTTTTCAGCAAAGGCATTCACTTCATCCATGCGCTCCAATACATCCATTTCATGCTCACGAATGAGTTCGCCGCCACCAAGATGCTCATAATGCAATGCTGATGGGGTGCATCGTTTCAACAATGCGGTCAATCCTTTGAATCGCTCGCGCGCAATCTCCAATGCATTCACTTCGCCAAAAGTATCAATGTCATGCAATAATTCGGTGGCGCTTCCGAAACAAGCAAATCCTGCATTACGGGTTGTTGCACCATGTCCATGAGGTGCCTGCTCAAGTATCAGAATCGATGCATCAGGAAATTGCTTTCTACACTCCAGAGCTGAAGAAAGTCCGATGATACCCGCACCAACGATGCATATGTCAACCTCGTTGAATGCAGTATGCTCCCAATAGCTTTTGATTGGGGCATCGGGTACGGCTAACCATTGATCAATATTCATGCCTCGGAGTGTGCAATTTTCGTTCCACTTTGACATTTTCAGTGCCGGAGAGATGGAGAAAATTGACCCGAAAGCCTATATTTGTCATATAATTTTATTAGTGAGACCATGAATACAGAACAACAATCAAAGAAAATCATTCTGAGTGGTATTCAAGCCAGCGGAGATTTGACCATTGGTCATTATGCAGGTGCAATGAAAAATTGGGTGCAGTTGCAAGATGATTATGAGTGCTTTTTCATGGTTGCTGACATGCATGCAATCACTACCCGACAAGTCCCTGCCGATTTGCGCAGACGATCGATTGATGTTGTTGCCATGTATGCAGCTTGTGGGATCAACACTGAAAAATCCACATTGTTCATCCAATCACATGTACCTGAACATGCCCAATTGGCATGGGTATTGAATTGCTTTACGGGTTTCGGGGAAGCTCAACGCATGACGC
This sequence comes from bacterium, assembly GCA_046093685.1. Lineage (GTDB taxonomy): Bacteria > Bacteroidota > Ignavibacteria > Kapaibacteriales > UBA961 > UBA961. Next base: position 9,027 of record JBJTFZ010000167.1, on the reverse strand, counting down.
AGTTCAAAGACAAATCACAACAACACAGCGAAAATGTGAATGTGGGTTTGTTTTCCTATCCGGTTCTCATGGCAGCGGATATCTTACTGTATCAGGCTGATTTGGTCCCTGTTGGTGAAGATCAAAAACAACATATTGAATTGACTAGAAACCTTGCCGAGAGATTCAATCATCTCTACTCCCCAACTTTTTCTGTGCCGGAGCCCTTCATTCCCAAAGAAGGAGCACGCATCATGAGTTTGCAAGAGCCTCGAAAGAAGATGTCTAAATCAGACCCCAATCAAAATTCATGCATCTTCTTGCATGATAGTGATGCAATCATCAAGAATAAAATCAAAAGAGCGGTTACGGATTCAGGAACCGATATAATTTATGACACGGAAACTCGACCCGGCATTTCAAATTTGATGACACTTCATCATATAGCCACCGGAAAAAGCATGCAGGGAATTTCGGATGAATTCAATGGCAAGGGATATGCCCCATTCAAAGAAGCGGTGGCAGAATCTGTTGCTGAACTCATCTCCCCCATTCGCTCACGCTTCGAAGAGCTACGCTCTCGTCCGGAAGAACTATCCGCCCTATTGAAAACCGGTGCAGACAAGGCTAAAAGACAGGCTTTCAAAACATTGAGAAAGGTGTATAAGAAAATCGGCTTTGTAGAGCCATCATGATTGTTTATAAAGTGATCTATAATGCTCGGCAATCTCTCTATATTGTTCAGCGCTATCTAGGAATCCCTGTTTCTCTTCATTGCTCACATCACGGATGATTTTTGCGGGTATTCCTGCAACCATGACACCGGGCGGAACAATCATTCCCTGCCTCACCACAGAACCTGCAGCTACGATTGCTTCATCACCAATCACGGCAGCATCCAAAATAATGGCACCCATGCCTATCAAACAACGATTACCGATAGTTGCTCCATGTAGGATTGCATTGTGGCCCACAGTGACATCATCCCCAATATTCAAGGCATGCGTATCGGTCGTGACATGCAGAATTGATCCATCCTGAATATTTGTTCTCTTACCAATGGTAATGGGAAAAACATCCCCTCTCAAGACCGCATTGAACCAAAGACCGGAATCATCACCAATGGTGACATCGCCTATGATGCGCACTCCATCACAAATCAAGACATTCCTACCGATATTCGGTATTGTGCCTTGATATGGAAGAATCGTGGCTTGCGCCTTTCCCTCTCTATCATTCATGAAAACTCCAAAATTGCTTGCATGTGAACAAAAAGAAGCACAAACATGTTTATCAGGCATCATTGCTTGGAATTTCAGTCCGCGAAGTCACCAAACAACCGTATTTTTGTGCAATGCCTTAGTGGCATCGCAAACTTAGCATATCTCATTATGAAATCTACACCACTATTCTCCGATTCCGTAAGAAGTTTATATGAACCGCAAAGGAATCGACTGAAAAGAATCACATCATTGTTGTTTGCATGCGCGGGATGCCTTTGGTTCATCTTGTATCTTCCTGAATCCATCATGCCTTTTCAAGGACATGAAATGTTCAAGCTAAAACAATATCAAGTGTATGTTGTTCTCTTGACTTTATGGGGACTTGATTTTAGGAGAGAACACAAAAGACTTGATTTCATTGTACGCAAAGCAAGAGAACTCAATAAGGATGTTTCGCTTATCACGAAAGACGATATCACTGAAGCCTTACATTTGTTTGAAGTGTTCACACTGATACCAGGCTCAAAAGGATATCATATTGCATTGCTCCTGAATTGGATATGCTGTCTTGCAGGCCTCGGACTATTACTGTTCCAAATCAATCTCCTTTTGAAAACAATTCTTTAATCCAACATCTTTTGAATGCACATGAAAGAATTTACTAATGAGGTTTTCCTCAATTTTGCAAATCATAAAATTGCAAAAAAACAGAAGAAAGCTCTTGAAACAGTAAGAGCGCAATTCGGAAAAGAATATCCGAATTTCATTAATGGAAAAGCGGTGACAACACAGGCGAAAACCATTTCCATCAATCCATCAAATACCGGCGAGAAAATCGGCATCTTTCAAAAGTCAGGAAAAGATGATGCAGAAAAAGCCATGCAGGCTGCATTGAAAGCTTTTGAAACATGGAAGTTCGTCCCTGCAAAAGAGCGAGCATCCTACTTGTTCAAGGCGGCGAATGTCATTCGTAAGCGCAGACTTGAAATCAATGCTTGGATGATTTCTGAAGTTGGTAAAAACTATCTCGAAGCCGATGCCGATACTTGTGAAGCAATTGACTTCTTGGAGTTCTATGGTCGAGAGGCATTACGCTATGCAGGTAAACAACCAATCACTCCAATCAAGGGCGAAAAAAATCAATTGACATATATCCCACTCGGAGTGGGAGTGGTAATTCCACCTTGGAATTTCCCATTTGCGATTTTGGTCGGTACGGCAAGTGCCGCAATCGCAACCGGAAATACCGTTGTATTGAAACCTTCATCTGAATCTCCCATGATGGGCTGGTTATTCGCCGATATCATGCGTTCAGTTGGTTTACCAAAAGGAGTGTTGAATTATCTTGTGGCTTCCGGCGCAGAAGCGGGAGATTATTTGGTCTCGCATCCAAAGACTCGCTTCATTTCATTCACAGGTTCAATGGAAGTTGGTTTGCACATCAATGAATTGGCAGCCAAGACCGTTCCCGGACAAGTCTGGATCAAGCGCATCGTTGCTGAAATGGGTGGCAAGGATAGCATGATCATCGATGAGGATTGTGATATTGATGATGCTGTAAAAGGCACCGTTCAAGCTGCATTTGGTTTTCAAGGACAAAAATGTTCGGCATGTTCACGCGTAATCGTGCATCAAAGCATTTACAAAGAATTTGTGTCAAAATTGAAGGTTGCCGTCGAAGCAATCAAACAAGGTGATGCAAAAGAAGATCATTCAATGGGTCCAGTGGTTTCCAAAAAAGCAGAGCAGTCCATCCTAAACTATATCGAGATTGGCAAGAAAGAAGGCAAACTCCTTTGTGGGGGTGGAAAGGTGGAAGGACTGAACGGGTATTATATCAAACCTACAGTATTCACAGACATCAAGCCTGATGCAAGAATTTCTCAGGAAGAGATATTCGGCCCCGTACTTGCTGTGATAAAAGCAAAGAATTTTGACAATGCTCTTGCAATAGCCAATAATACAATCTATGGTTTGACCGGTGCGGTATACACCAATGACAAAAAGAAATTGAATCGTGCTCGTGCGGAATTTCACTGTGGCAATTTGTATTTGAATCGTAAATGTACCGGTGCTCTTGTTGGAGTGCATCCATTCGGTGGATTTAACATGAGCGGGACAGACTCAAAGGCCGGAGGAAGAGATTATCTTTTACTGTTCTTGCAAGCCAAAACAATCAGCGAGAAAAAGTAATCAACAAAAAAATGAAGGCCATCCGATTGGATGGCCTTTATTGTTTTAAGCTCTGCGCATTTCGATGATATTGTATCGCCTCGCCACGAATGAGAGATCCGCAAAGGATGCATTCCCTGCAGGATTAGCACCCGTTCCATGAAAATCACTGAAGCCTGCCGATTGATTCACCCAAATGGGTCCAACCAAATTGAATGAGATATTCACTCCTGCATCAATCAAGGCATGTGTTGCTTCATTGATTAACTGCTCGTTTTGAAGATGAACAAGCGCCGTCAAAGCACCATGTGATCGAATGGAATATGCCATCGCACGAATACCGGCGGAAACATCATCAACGGGAATCATAAAACTGATAGGTCCGAACCACTCTTCATGAAGAATGGCTTGATCCGCGGATTCCGCTTTCAAGATCAAAGGTGAGCATGACAATGCATGTTCAAAACCCTGCTGAGTGATTGATTCAGAATCTCTGATGATTGTCAAACCGGAAGCTTTCGCTTTTTCCACTCTTTCTTTTACTGCGGGAGAATGCAATGCACCCAAAGTACCGGGGCCCATTTTTTCATTATAAACCAATGCATCAACTTTTTCTTTGAGCTTGGCGCAAACATCATCAAATGAAACTGTTCCATCATTGGTTTTTACACCGGCTTTTGGAATATAGATGTTCTGTGTGGTCGTACACATTTGTCCGCTATACAATGAAAGACTAAATGCTATATTATCCAAAACAGCATCCAAATTTTCTACCTCACCGATCAATGCACAATTTACTCCGGCTTTCTCAGTGAAGAGTTCTTTCTGTGTGCCGGCAACCAAAGTTTCCAAGTGATTTCCAAATGCGGAAGAACCTGTATAATCGATGGTTTGAATTTCAGATCTTTGGGCGAGAGAAACAGTCAAAGGTTGCTCTTGGGAATCAATTGCGATTTGTATGATATGGGGATTCAATCCAAGAGAAGCGAGTGTCTCCTGAAAAGACTGTATGCATAAGGCAATAGGGAGAATCGCTGAAGGATGCGTTTTTGCTATCGTGACATTTCCGGTGATCAATGAAGCAAACATTCCGGGAAATGAATTCCAAATTGGAAATGTGGAACAACCAATCGTAAGATTGATACCCTTCGGCCTCACATGATACTCTTTTTTCAAATCAACTTGCATCTTTCCCATCGGCTTGGTCCAATGTGCATGTTGGGCAAAAGAATCAATCGCCATATATCCCGTGGCAACAGCTTCCAAAGCGCGATCAAAAGCATGCGGACCAGATGCTTGGAATGCCATGATAAAACCTTGCCCGGTTGTATGCATGGTAGAGAAACCAATCGCAAAGAACTGTTGCGATGCTTTTTCCAAACATTCGATCAATATCCCTGCACGCTCTTTCAGGGTAAGTTTTTTCCATTGCATCAATGCTTCTTCAGCATTGGAAATCAATATATCGGTTGAATATGCGGGGTATGTAATGTTTAGAGGGAAACCATACGGTGAATGTTCTGCACCAATTGTACCATTTGCACCTTTTTGATGCGGAAAATCAAATGATCCATTCAAAGAAGATTGGAATCTTTTCAATCCATCTTCCTGTGCGGTTTCTCCATATATTTTTCCGGATGGTGGTTCCGGCCAATGTGCATGAAACACTCGATTTCGATTTGCTTCAATGGCCGCATTCAATGTTGCTTCATGTTGTTCAAACAAATGATGAAATGACATATCATGTATTCCAAAGATGATGATAGAATTCGTGATGATTATTTACAAAATACCGCTTCGTTTGCACATGTCAATTGCCATGTCATATCGCTTCGCCGGCGGCATGATATACACTCCCTGAACATGTTCTTTTGCCTGAGTGAGTAGTTCTGTTGCTATGTTCAGTCCAATTTCTCCGGCATTGCTTCCAGCATCATGCATCGCTTCACGAACCCATGCCGGAACAATCATTCCGGGAACTTCATAATGCAAGAAATCCGCATGCCTTGCACTTCTAAGCGGAATGATGCCAAGCATAATGGAAATATCGAGTTGTGAAATGGATTCCAAAAACGGCAACAATGTTTCCATGTCGAAAACAGGTTGAGTGAAAGCAATCGCTGCACCTTCTTCAACTTTCTTTTGAAGTCTGCTCAATTCGGTTTGCATATCATCCGCACAAGGATTCACGGCACAAGCAATGGTAAACCTCGTTGCTCTTCCCATCGGATTTCCAAGAAGATCTCGACCTTGATTCATATGGTTCAATGCTCTGCACAGACCTATGGAATCAACATCGTAAACGGAAGTTGCAAATGGATAATCACCAATGGTTGTGGGATCTCCCGTAACGGCAAGAATATTCCTCACACCCAATGAATAAGCGCCGATGAGATCGCTCTGCAATCCAACCATATTGCGATCTCTGCAAGCCATGTGCGTGATGCATTCCATGCCTGTTTCCTGCATGATCATATGTGAGGCCGTTATCGGATTGATTCTTACGCGCGCCCTCGCACCATCAAACACATTCACTCCATCAATACCATTGTCTTTCAAGAAACGAGCAGACTCAAGAACTGAAGACATGTCCAGTCCTCGAGGAATTTCAACTTCTACGGTCATAAGAAATTGTTTGCCTGCCTTTTTTGCGAATCCACTTTCCTCATCGCTCTCAAGTGGGTGTACATCAATCGTTTTGCCGGGCTTTGGTTCAAGTTTTCCGCTTCCGGGTTTTTCGTTTTTCACGGCATTGGCAATTGCTCTGATATGTTCAATTGTTGCACCCCCATCAGCCCCAATGATGCAAGCTCCTTGACGAACCAATTTTACGGCAACATCGGCAACATAGTCAGGCTCGGCATTGAATTTGGGACGACCATTCAGGAGTGTCGGTATTGCAATATCAGGCAATATGCACAGCGGAATCGTTGAACCCGAGAGTGCTCTAAGGATATCTGTCATTCTTTGCGGACCAACAATCCCATTGCTCCCCAATGCGAGAACTTGTTTCTCTTCCAATCTTTTTGCGATGTCGGCAGGATATGAAGTTGCAAGTACTGTTCCGTCCTCAGGAAATGATTTGAGCGCAATAATCGGGATGTCTGAATTCACGGCCCTCACTGCATCAATTGCAATGATGAGTTCTTCAATGTCAATGAATGAAGAAAGCATGATGATGTCCGCACCACTGTCGAGCAAAGCCATGGCTTGCTCCGCGAATACCTGATGCGCCTCTTCTTGAGTTAAATCACCGATTGGTGCAAAGAAATGTCCCGTTGGACCAATGACACCTGCAACCATTGCTTTTCTCAATGCTGCAGTTCGAGCAATCCAAACGGCTTTTCGATTGATTTCATATACTTTGTCACTCAATGAAAAGGCTTCCAATGCCAGTCGATTGGATTTCAAAGTATTGGTGAGCAATAATGTTGCACCTGCATCCACAAATTCACGATAGATGGATTCAATTATGACCGGATCTTTCAAATTCCAAACATCGGCAGGCATATCATGTTTATCACGCAGAGATAGCTCCATCGCGATTGAACCGGATGTGATGATGGGAATGATTCCCAGTTGTTGTTTGAATTCACTCGTCAACACTTCATTGCTCCATGAAAAGTGTATGTGACAAAGGCATCCCAATCAATCATGAGATGCCTTTGAAACAGGTATTTGATACAGTGATTATTCTTTATCGTCAATCTTTGGGGTTGTTTCCTCAAACACTGATTCAATGTCTTCGGCAAGTGCCGACAAATCAACTGCCTCTATGTTTTGTGCATACTTGTCCGCATTAGGAACGGGATGTTTTGCATTGTATGCATCAATGATCGCTTGGTCTTTGTCGCGGAGATATTCCACAGCCGAAAGAACAATCTTCTTTGACTCACGGTCGAATTCCACAACTTTGAGTGGAAGCGTGTCACCTGTATGGAAGAACTCTGCAATGTTGCGAACAGGTGCGAATGACAATTGAGACACAGGAACGAAACCATCAACGCCTTCAGGCAATTCAACGATGACGCCCTTCTCAATGATACGCTCAATCTTTCCTTCGGAGTCTGCACCAACCGCATAACGCTCAGCAAAGAATTCCCATGGATTTTCCGTGATTTGCTTATGACCGAGCGCGATTCTACGATTTTGTGAATCAATGCTGAGAACAACCACATCAAGAGCATCGCCTTTCTTGACGAATTCGCCCGGATGACGGATTTTCTTTGTCCATGACAAATCACTGATGTGAACGAGGCCATCAACGCCAGGCTCGAGCTCAACAAAGAGTCCGAAGTTTGTCAAATTGCGAACGATTCCCTTGTGAACTGAATCCACAGGATATTTCGCAAGTAAATCTGCCCATGGATCCGGCTCGAGTTGCTTCATGCCGAGAGCAAGTTTTTTGTCATTCTTATCAATGTTCAATACAATCGCATCAATGACTTGTCCCATGGATACCATCTGTGATGGATGCTTCACATGTTGTGTCCAACTCATTTCGCTGATATGAATCAAACCTTCGATTCCTTTTTCGATTTCGATGAAGGCACCGTAATCTGTCAAAGAAACTACTTTGCCCTGCACTTTTGTGCCTGGCTCATATTTCTCGCCAATAGTATCCCATGGATGTGAAGTCAATTGCTTCATGCCAAGAGAAATACGACGCTTCTCACCATCAAAATCAAGTACGACGACTTTCACGATTTGATCAAGTGTGACAATCTCTGATGGATGTGTCACGCGACCCCATGAAAGATCTGTGATGTGCACAAGACCATCAACTCCACCGAGATCGACGAATACACCGAAGTCGGAAATGGCTTTGACTGCTCCCTCGAGAACCAAACCTTTTTCAAGTGTACCAAGAATCTTGGTGCGCTGATCGGCCAATTGTTCTTCAAGCAATACTTTGTGCGAAACCACAACATTTTCACTTGGATGATTGACCTTCACAACTCGAACATCAATCATCTTGCCTACCCATGCATCGAAATCACGCACAGGGCGTACATCGATTTGCGAACCGGGCAAGAATGCTTCAATACCGAGCAAGTCTACAACCATACCACCCTTGATACGACGAAGTATGCGAACTTGCACGATTTGCTGTGTTTCATTGAGCTTGAGGATTTCTTCCCAAGTTTTCATGAAATCAGCACGACGACGAGATAGCAACATGCGACCATTGACATCTTCAATCTTCTCGATGAATACATCAATTTCATCACCCGGTTTGAAAATATCAGCTGTACCGAATTCAGCTCTTGGAATCACACCGAGAGATTTGAATCCAATATCAACGAAGATATTGTCTTTGGTTACTTGAATCACATTTCCCTTCACCATCTGATCTTCCTGAACAGCGGAGAAACTCTGCAGAAACAGATTGTTGAAGGTTGCATCATCCATCATCGGCATATTGAAATCGCCATTGATGAGATCTGCAAGCGAAGGACGCTTTGCAATTGTGTTGTTTTCGGTCAATTCAGACATAAATTCCTTTCATGCCATGATGCGGTACAAGAAAATGATCGGTCGTTCACGATTCATTGCACATGATCAAATTCGAGCCATCCACATGGCGGGGATGTCATAAAAAAACTTTGTGAACGATGCATGTATTTTGAGCTTGGCAATATAGGGTATTTTG
>JBJTFZ010000166.1:0-32978 GCA_046093685.1 bacterium | reverse complement strand
GCACCGGCTCTTAGCAATGCGATCACCACGCTATCATCATCTCCGAATGCATGTACCGCTTCCATCACAGGTGTGAATTCCAATTCATCGGCTATTTCGCAATCGGCAGCATTGTTGATCAATGACAATGAAGCTTCCCTGTTTTTTGCGCAAATGGCAGTCATCAAAGGAGTTCTCCCAAAACAATCATTTCGAGCATCAATGTCAGCCCCCAATTTCACCAACACCTCAATTGCATAAGGCAGATTATGCTCTGCGGAAAAATGGAGAAATGTACCATTCTTATCCATCATTTGATTGATGTTCAACTTCCTTGTGTCAATGATGCGCTCGATGAGTGTGGACTGAACATATTCCGCCTGTAGCAATTCCTTTATCAGATTGATGCATTCTTCATCTGATTTACCATCTATCAACATTTCAAGATTCCATTGATATGATTCATCAATGCCTTTTTGAAATATTTCCGGATGAATCAAAGCATCACGCATCTTCACTATCTCAGGATGATATACCTTCAACTTCAAGTTCATGGCTTCAATCAATTCATCCAAGTTCAATGCATCCAGGCGTGGCTCCATTTCCATCAAAAAGGAAAACAATTCAAGATTTCCGGTATTCGCAGCCAAAATCAATGGATGCTCTTGTTCGGCATTGTATCCATTGATGTTGACCCCAAATCTGAACAACATCTTCAGTATGTCCAACCTTTCGAACTTGATTGCATAATGAATCGGCTGATTGCCTTTATAATCCGAAGATGGAAGCATTCCATTTTCAAGAAAAATCTCAACCACTTCCTTGTTTCCGGATTTTATGGCATGGAAGAATGCCTTGATCACAATGTCATCGAAAACATTGAAGGTCAAACCAAGATCCATCAGTCTCCGAAAATTCGATGCATCTTCCTCCAAAGCAATTGCAGGCAATAACTCAGGATTCATTGTCACTTCAATCCCCTGCTCTTGGAACTTGTCCAAGAGCACGGAGATGTTTTCAGGTCTGCCTACCTGAATGCAGGCATCAAACAGGTTTGGTTGAGCAATCAATCGCTCACAGATATTCGGACAATGATCAACCAAGATCCGCAAAGTCTCAGGCTTTGCCGAATGAACATATGTCTCGAGCACCGAATCCGCCCCATTCAGCAAGAGCAGTGGATCCGCTCCTCTCTCAAGCAAATACTTGATAAACTCCTGATCTTCAGCAACAGAGGCGAGTGCCAGAGTTGTGAAATTCGATCGGATATCATATGCATTGACATTCAAACCCGCATCCAGCAATACCTTTGTAAGAATGATATCCGAACAAAAAGCCGAGCTGAACAATAGCTCATGCAGTGCATGATCACGAACTCCGGGAGGTATGCAATTCCCAACCGGAGACAAGAGTACTTCCGCACAATGCAATCTCCGATCATGGTCCTGAGATGTTACCTCACGCTCAAGCCGAGCACAAATACGCTCAATACCGCGTTCCTTCAGCGAAGAAACATGTTCAAGAAATAGAGCGAGCTCCATTTCGCTTTCGGATTCTTGGTCGAATCCGGACTGTAGATTTTGTGTCATGATATACCTCTTGGAATATGACATGAATGAAATAGTGTCGGCAAGTCCCCGGAAGAATTCCTTGCGGAATCTTCCTGACTATTTCCATTATATGAAGCCTGATTAGGCAATGCCCTGATCGATTGTCTCTCTTGAGACCCTAATCTCGCAAACACAGTCCGAAAACCATGCTCAAAACGGATAAACTCGCCATTTAGGAATGCAATCTAATGTTTTGACTGCAATCCACCAAATAATTTCTGATTATATTATCATTTAAACGAAAATAAATTTAACAATTGTGTTTTCTGTTTTCTTAAATATATTTTCGAGTTTTATGATATGCCATAGAAATGAGTTTTTAAGCCAATTCTGACATTATATCAAAAGTGATGGGCGTTGACGAGCCCGATTGAATCTTATTGTTGAAATTCTTGCTCAAGCATGAAAGAAAGTTGATTCCAGTGTAAAAACCCCTTTGTAATCACCTTTATTCCCTGTTTTGATCGGATAAGTAGGGCAGGATAGGAGTCCACTCCCAATGAACCGGCATACTCGAAATCTTTCTTTGCCTTGTCAATATAGGTTTTATTTTGAACATTGTTAATAAAAATTTTGGGGTTAAAGCCCATTATCTCTGCAAGTCGCCCATAATCCTTTGGTATTGCGGTTTTCAGGCCATTTATATAGATATCCTTATGCAGGGCACTGATGAATGAAAAGATGCTATCAGGTTTTTCTGATTTACAAATTTGAATAGCGATTGATGGTTCCATCGAAGTAAGGATTTGTGTTCCTTGGGTGATTATGGTGTCCAAGAACAGTGAGCTGAATTCCGCCCCGGTATGTTGGGTGACCTGTGCTGTGGCTTTCTTGAGGAATGGAGAGATTTCTCCGATGGGACCAACTTCATCGCCTGTGATCATGCCACCCGTGACGACCTCAAAATTGGCTTTATCCTTATAGGTGTCATACACTCTTTGCATCACGGGAGAAAATCCATAACACCAACCGCATAAAGGATCGAATACATAGATGAGTGTTGGTTTTTCCTGTCCATGCATGATCATTGAACAGAGAAAGAGAAGCATGATTGATATTTTCATTGTTGAATCCTTTTGAGATGTGCAATTGCAAAATTGGGTAAATTGTTGACATGAACATGCAATCATTCAAAGAACTTTTGCGATCATTTTTCAGACATCCTGAAACGCGATTCATATTGCCTTCCGCAATTTTGTATTGTGGGATCATGATATTTTCCGGCTCATTGATCATGTTTGGATTCGGAGTTGCGCCTGCTTTATTCAAGGTCATGCCCACGAAAGATCTTGCCGGCATGGCAAATCAAGCGATACTCAATCGGATGGTCATTCTTCAGGGAATCGGACTCTGCATCATGGCGGGAAGTTTGATGATGCTTAGGCAATGGTCTAAAGCAGAAGTCCGAACATCAATGTGGTTTGTGTTCGGACTCATACTTCTTGTCTATGTTCTCTATGGCATTGTGATTCAACACACAATGTTTTCTCTGCAACCCTTGATTGGTTCTTTTGATGCACCTTCACCCAATGGTGTGGATGCATTGAATCAATTCAGATCTTTGCACAGACTCTATTCTTTTCTTTCTTCTTTTGCGGCATTGCTTGCTTTTGCTATGATTGTGCTTCACATGCATGCGCATCGTACACTCAAGCATGATTGATCATGCTTTTCCTGCAATCAAATTCAAGGCACTGCCGGCTTTGAACCAACCAATTTGTTGATCATTCATCGTATGCTTTACGGTGATTGCATCACTGCTTCCGTCTGCATGTGAGATTGTCATTTCCAAAGTTGAGCCGGGTTTAAGTTTTTCAATGTCTATTGAAATAACATCGCCTTCCTTGAAGAGATCATAGTCAGCGTGATTCACGAATGTAAGTGGCAACATTCCCTGCTTTTTCAAATTGGTTTCATGAATCCGTGCGAATGATTTCACGAGAATTATTTTTCCTCCGAGAAATCGTGGTTCCATCGCGGCATGTTCACGAGAAGATCCTTCTCCATAATTCTCTTCACCGACAACCACCCAAAATGCACCACGAGCTTTGTAATCTCTTGCTACTTTTGGAACCTCGTCATATTCGCCGGTGAACATATTCTTGATGGTATTCGCTTTGTCATTCACATAATTGATGGCACCAATCAACATATTATTTGAAATATTATCCAAATGACCACGGAAACGAAGCCATGGCCCCGCCATGCTTATATGATCTGTTGTGCATTTGCCTTTCACTTTGATGAGCAATGGCATATTGTGATAATCTTCCGCTATTGGAGCATTGAATGGCGACAATGCTTGCAGGCGTTGTGATTCCTCGGCGATGACGACATTCACTGATGAACCATCCTGAGCTGGAGCAATGAAACCGTGTTCATCAGGGACGAATCCACCATCGGGTAATTCTTTACCGCGAGGAGGATTCAACATGATGCCATTCACGGGTTCTTTCGTGAAGTCAACGGTCAAATCACCGGTCAATGCAAAACCTATCACTGTTTCGGGTGAGGCCACAAAAGCATGTGTATCAGGATTACCGTCATTTCTTGCGGTGAAATTTCTATTGAATGAAGTGATGATGGAATTTCTGTCTCCCTTGTTCACATCATGTCGCTTCCACTGTCCGATGCATGGACCACATGCATTCGCGAGAACTTTTCCTCCAACGGATTCCATTGCAGTCAATAGACCATCGCGCTCAATCGTTGCACGAACTTGTTCGGAACCGGGTGTGATAGTGAATTCACTTTTTGTTTTGAGTCCTTGCGAAGCGGCATAGGATGAAATTTCTGCAACACGACTCATGTCCTCATAACTTGAATTGGTGCAAGAACCAATGAGCGCAACGCGCAATTCTGCCGGCCAATTGTTTTCTTTCACTGCTTTTGTGAATTCGCTGATCGGCATTGCACGGTCAGGTGTGAATGGACCATTCACATGAGGCTCCAGTGCATCCAAATCAATGTGAATCACTTGATCATAATATGCTTCGGGATTGGCAATCACTTCATCATCTGCGCGCAAGTGTTCCATGACGCCTGATGCCAAATCCGCAATGTCTGCTCTGTCTGTTGAGCGCAGATAGCGCATCATGGATTCATCGCATGGGAATATTGAAGTTGTAGCTCCGATTTCCGCACCCATATTGCAAATGGTGCCTTTTCCGGTTGCACTGAATGAAGCGCATCCATCACCGAAATATTCAACGATTGCGCCGGTTCCACCTTTCACGGTGAGAATACCTGCAAGCTTTAAAATCACATCTTTTGCGGATGTCCAACCGCTCATCTTTCCTGTCAATTTCACGCCGATGAGTTTTGGCATTTGCAATTCCCATGGCATGCCTGCCATCACATCAACTGCATCGGCACCACCGACTCCAATTGCTATCATGCCGAGTCCGCCTGCATTCGGCGTATGAGAATCGGTACCGATCATCATTCCGCCGGGGAATGCATAATTTTCGAGTACGACTTGATGGATGATTCCGGCGCCGGGTTTCCAAAAACCTATGCCATATTTTTGTGACACCGATCCGAGAAATGCAAACACTTCATCATTTTCAATCAATGATTGTTTAAGATCATTGTCTGCTCCATGTTCCGCACGAATCAAATGATCGCAATGCACTGTTGAAGGGACTGCAACTTTTGGGATTCCTGCGCTCATGAATTGCAAAAGTGCCATTTGAGCTGTTGCATCTTGCATGGCAACGCGATCAGGATTGAAATCAACATAAGATCCACCACGCTGATGAGGCGCAGATGGCATCTCAGTCATGTGTGCGTATAAGATTTTCTCGGCAAGAGTCAAAGATCTGCCAAGTAATGTTCTTGCTTGTTGAACTTTCCCCGGAAGTGCCGAATATACCTTCCGAATCATCTCAAGATCGAATGCCATGTTAACTAAACCATTTGGTGGAACAATAATCGGTGCTATGTATTCTATTTTTCAATAGTATGAATGCAAATATCGGTATTTGACAACAAAAAATCCCCTGCCGATATTGGGTCGACAGGGGATTTCCTTAAAAAGAATTGGATTTGCTTTATTCAGACAACATGAATTGCTGTGTTTCCACGAATTTTGCTGTCTCCATACGAAGCATATAAGCTCCAGAACCAAGATTGAGGGCTCTCATATCAACATCAAGAGCATATTCTCCGGCCTTGATTTCTTCATTCAACAATACCGCCACGCAAGCGCCGAGCGTATTGTACACGCAGATTTTTGCATGTCCATTGAAACCGGTGCTGAATGGAATGGTCACTTTGCCGGCGGAAGGATTCGGATATGCTCCTTTGAGTGCATATTGTCCTGTGGCAAAACGGACTCCGCGGATATTGCCTGCGCAATCAAATACAAGTGCAATTTTTCCGGGAAGTTTTTCGATGCGTGTATATCCGTATTTCACAATATCACGATCACCATTGTCATTGAGAATGGTCAAATTTGAGCCAAGAGGAGTATTCTTGTTTGTGTCAAGATATCCTTTCATCTTGAATTTGAACAATGTGCCTGTTCCGGAAAGTTGTGTCGGACCACTCATTCTAACAATGAGTTCGCCGGGCTTCGCGATTTGCGCACTTTCAATCTTCCAGTTTGATGTCATGTTTCCAACAATGATATTCTCTGCTCCAAGCAATGGTTCAGCTACGGTTGGATTATAATTGATGGTGGCTTGGAAGTGTCTGACTTCTGCGCGATCAAGATTTTCCAAACGGGCAATCGTTGATACTTTGTCATCCAATTCCAATGTCAACCAATCGGAAATTCCTCCCGGTTTCACTGAATAATTTTCACTACCTACACGCACAAGTGCAACGATTTCATCGGGAATACCGGTGAGCGTTGAGGTATAATCACCCGCATTTGTTGCATAGGTGATTGTTGCAATGTCGGGCTGAATTGCATTGTTCATGTCGGTGCGTATCATTGAAGGACTATAGGTCACATCTATCGCAAGTGTATTGCCTGGTGCAATTGTTGCAGGAAGAGGAATTGTGGAAACTGCTTTCCACATGATTCCACCATTGCCTTGTGGACTTCCGATTGAAGTTACGATCATTGGCGCATCGCCGATATTCTTCAATTCAACTTGACCCGATTTTTTCAATGTGATGAATTGCTTCAGCGTGATGTCTGTTGGTTCACCTTTTGGTGATCCTTGCGGTTCAACATAAGCTTTGAGTTCTGTTTGAACAGTTTCGGGAGCATCGGATTCCAATACGACAGTTGCATTGAATGTCGTTGGAGCGGTCACTGTTCCTGCTGTAAAGATAATGGGCAATGTCATAACATTGTTTCCATTGTCTTTTCCAAGCGTGAACGGATATGTTCCGGCATTTGCGAAAAATGCGGGGTCGATTGCAAATGATTTTGCATCCGGACCAATGATTTTGATTCCGCCATTTGCATTCATCAATGTCAAATCCATCGAACCATTTGAGGTGATGTCCGCATTGAGTGATTTTGTATCATTTGGAAGCACGGTTCCGAAATCAATTGAAGGTGTCATGGCGATATGTGGTTGTACGCCGATTCCTTTCAATTGCGCAGATGTTGATTTATCAACACCATTGTCTTTTCCGGCCAGCGTTACTGTTATCTCATATGGTCTTTCGCCTGTTCGACCTCCTTGAATCCATTCGGGCAAGAAGCTCACATCGAGTGATTTGAATTCATTTTCACCGAGCCTGTTGGCAACTTGATTTGTGGGGACTGTGAAGTGCTTTCCATCAGGACCTGATACGGTCATGACAATGTCAGTCAATGGAGTTGAACCTGAGTTACCATATTCAATTGTAGTTGTATATCCATTTGTTTTTACTGCAGGGCTCACGAAATTGTCAAGTACGCGACGCTCTTTCCAATCATATCCATTCAAAATCGGACCTGCTTCAACGGCCATACCTTTCCAATCGGAATAAATCTTGATATCATCGGTATTGCATGTGAGCATTGCGCGTGTTTCGCGTGGGATATTTGCAGATGCGCCTGGAGTGAACACAACTTTGAATGGGAATTCACCATTTGCTTTGATGGTCAATGGGAAATTCTCAATGAGTCCTTCAACGCGAGGGAAGTATTGCTTGTCAGCATCGGGCCAGTTGATTCCGGTCACAACAATGTCGACTTTTCTTGTATTGCGAATCAACACATCAAGTTTTCTTTCCGAGTTCACCGGAACTTTGCCAAAATCGGCATCGCCTGTATACACTTGTGGTTTGATTGGAAGTAGTCGTAATTCTGTTAGTGAAACTTCTCTACATTCCAAAACGGCGATAAGAGAATCCACGATGGGGCCTGCTTTCACTTCCAAACTTGTTGCCGGAATCTCAATTGTTTTTGATGCTTGAGGAGCAAGTGTGATTGGGAAAATTCCGGTCGGAAGAATAAACTCTTTGCTCTTGAATTTCAGCTTCAGCTCTTTGATGACTGTTGTTTGTGTTTTGCTCGGATTCGTGATCGTGATGGTTTGCTTCACGGTATCGCCAACACCAACCATTCCATAGTTGATGGAAAGTGGGTCTGCAGACAATTCTTCCGGAGTATAAGTATAGGTTCTCTCGACGAATTTACCGGAGCGAGTTGTTGCACGAATGATTCCAACCGCCGGTTTTGACATGTCGATGACGCTCAGCGAAAATGTTGTTTCTTTCAACCCAAGCACATTGTCATCAGGCAAAGTAAGTTTCATGTTTGAACTTTTCTGCATGTCAAGACGAAGGTTCAACAATTGTGCACACTCTTTGTCCGGCGGAAATACGCCTGCATTGCCATTGATGACTCCGCATTTTGGATCACCGGAAATCATTACGGAATCTTCGCATGGCATTGATGCATTCACGGCAACAGGATAGGCATATGCATAGTTTTTGAACTGCCCTGTTGGATCATCCCAATGTCCATAAGAATATGCCGCGAATTCAGCGCCTTCGATGATGTGAGATCCGATACCCACTTCTTTATTGGCAAAACTATAGGGTGTTCCTTTATATTCTTTGATGGTCGAACCAAAGAATGATTGAAACAATTTTCCATCGATCTTAAGCTTCTGAAGATCTTCGGTGCGGAAGGTCAAATACACATAATTATTGTTCTCGGTCGGTGAATAAAATACCGCACTTGATGGCCATGCATGCAATGGAGTCAATGTGGTAAGTTCACCATTACCCGCAAAAACATGTCCCAATGGGCTTTCACCTTTTTCCGCTTCATAAAAATGCTGAAGCCAGGCTTTCATGTATTGACCAACAACAATCGGTTTATTGGATTTATAATAACCGGGTTCTGTCATGCTCTGAATTTCGAAAAACTCGCCGGCTTTGAGAGGAACATTGAGTTGCTTCATCCCCGATCCGTCTTGTCTCATTTGACTTACGATTGTTCCGTCTTCTGTTGCTACGAAGCGAATAAGTTCGCCTTCTTCTTGCGGACCTGTGAATTTTCTATTTGGTGTAAGCTTGCGCGGAGCGGACATAAATTCCGTTCCTGAAGCGGTTGTCGGCATAAGCATTTCAACATATGCATTGCGCAACATATCCGTACGAATGCCATGGAATGTTTCTTCAAAACGCGGATATGCGCCTTTTGTATGACCACTCACCACTCCGATTGGCTTATTGGATTCAACCAATGAACCGGTTAAATCACCCTTTGAATTGTGATGATATAGCGAATCGATTTCGGCAAGCACAAGAAATACTTCACCTTTGTTCAATGTGACGGAACCAATGCCTTTCTCTGTGCGTGCTCTTGGCTTGATGATCACTTTGGTGTCATCATATGCAGCCATGATCATGATCTGTCCAGGATGCATCGATTCATCACGATCCTGAAAATTATTCAGTGTGCGATATGACTTGCCCCACAATTCAACAGGCAATGCTTTGTACACTGCACCGGATGAACGCCAATTGTTTGCGACAGTCACCGAAAATGGATCGGAAGCAAATAATCGAACTCCGTGAGGTCTTGCAATTTCACTTTCCTCATTCACAAGTTCACTGGGAAGATTCACGATCTTGACTGTATTAGCAGTCAATGCAACCGTGGTTTCATATCCAATGCCTTCCGCTTTTAGGGTGACAACAGTGTTGACTTTTGAAGAAAGCCACAATTCATAGGCACTTTGACCGCCTGACAATAAATCAGCCGGATACTTTTGGCAACCCGGTATGGCGATATAATAGTCAGTCCCGTCACTGACATCTCCACTTCCTCTCTTTTCGTTATAATCAGTAACCTGTGCTGTAACCGTAATGGAAGAAGTGATAAAAAGCAATAAGGAGAGCAATCTCCACATGGAAGCAATAATCATGTGTACTCTGTCCTTTGAAAATGTATGAGTGAGTTAACTATGTTCAGGTTTGTTGAATTGACAATATATCGGCCAATTCATCACATTATATTTTGAACCTGATCACCCTTCAGAATGGAATGAAGATCGGGAAGAAAAATAATGTGCTTTCAACCATGCATAATACAACAAAAAAATGGTTCAGCCATAGGAAAAATGCCATTCCTGAAGGATATATGTACTCTTTTATCATCGAACTCAAGAATACGGCAAATAAGCGCAAAATGCTCCATGAGCAGAAGAGGTTTTCTCGAGCGGAGCCATGTATTGTTCACCGAGCGCAGCCGAGGTGAAATGTTTATGCACAACAGACTTTTCGTCTCGGCTTCGCTCGACGAGCAGTTGATGAATGTACCGAGTGTTTACAGCAGCACTGCCATGTATTGTTCACCGAACTGAGCCATGTATTGTTCACCGAGCGAAGCCGAGGTGAAATATTTATGCACAACAGACTTTTCGTCTCGGCTTCGCTCGACGAGCAGTTGATGAATGTAGTCGAGTGTTTACTGCAGCGCAGCCATGTATTGTTCACCGAGCGGAGCCGAGGTGAATGATGAAAAATATCAATAAAAAAAGCACAATCTTTAGGATTGTGCTTTATGTATGGTCAGGATGATGTGCGTATCAATGTGTCAAGGCTTGGGTGACTTTATTCGCTGCATCTTCGAGTGTTGTTGCCACCAAGAATTCCATGCCTGAGTTTTTAAGAATTTCACCTGCTTCGATTGCATTGGTTCCTTCAAGGCGCACAATGACGGGTGTTGAAACGGAGACTTGCTTGAGTGCTTGCACAATGCCATTTGCGACGCGATCGCAACGCACGATACCACCAAAGATATTGATGAGAACACATTCAACGGCAGGATCATTTGTCATGATGCGAAAGGCATTGGCGATGCGCTCAACATTCGCTCCGCCGCCTACATCCAAAAAGTTTGCGGGTTTTCCACCTGCAAGTTGAATGATGTCCATGGTGGCCATCGCCAAGCCGGCTCCATTCACCATGCACCCAACATTTCCATCAAGTTTGATATAATTCAAATTGAATTTTGATGCTTCTACTTCGAGTGGATCTTCTTCCTCGATGTCACGCATGTCCAAAAACTCAGCATGACGATACAAGGCATTGTCATCAAAATTGACTTTTGCATCCAATGCAATGAATTCACCATCTTCGGTGACGACAAGTGGATTGATTTCCAACATGCTGCAATCCATGTCTTCATAGGCATGATACAATGTACCGATGAATGACACGAAACTCTTGAAGGCTTGTCCGCTCAAACCCAAACCAAATGCCAGTCTGCGAGCCTGAAACTGCTGAAATCCAATGCTTGGATCAATATATTCTTTCAAAATTTTCTCGGGTGTATGCTCTGCAACTTCCTCAATGTCCATACCACCTTCGGTGGAAACCATGATGATATTACGGGCTGTGTCACGATCCAAAAGAATACTGCAATAATATTCATGAGCAATCTTGCAGCCTTCCTCGATGAACATGCGACGCACCACTTTTCCGGATTCGCCAGTCTGAATGGTTACAAGCGTATTGTCAATTGTTGCATGAGCATATTCTCTCGCCTTCTCCGCAATGTCTCCGTCATGAATGACCGTCACTCCGCGAACAGGCTTTCCATACAATTCAACCACTTCTCTCGTGGTTGTGTGATGGATGATTCCTTTTCCACGACCGCCAGCATGAATTTGTGATTTCAAGACAACCACATTGATGCCACTGTCGATGAATTCCGTCTTGGTGATTTCCAATGCCTCTTCGGCGGAAAACACTGGCTTCCCTTTCAATACGGGTACATTGTACTTCCGCAATAATTCTTTCGCTTGATACTCGTGGATGTTCATGATGATAAACCGGGGGTGAAAAAAGTATATTCGAATTTGTTTCGTGTTTCTTTGCTGAAGCACTAAATTGTTCATGCAAAAACAGATACAAAATTACCAAAATGGCATGGGATAGCCAAAACCATGCAAATACCATGAAAATCGGACTCTTCTATCTCACATTTATTGCCACGATTCTGCTCTATCTGAGCTTCAAGCCCTTGATGGAGTCCAATGAAATCGGTAGTGAAGGCAATCCCATCCGCATCTTGCTCACTCCTTCCGTCGATGCTCAAAAATTGAGCACCAGTGCAGACAGCCTCGTCGCATATTTGGAAGCAAAAACAGGATATCATTTCACTGCTTCTTTCCCAACGAGTTTCATTGCGGTTGTGGAAGCATTCGGTAGCGGAAAAGCCGACATTGCAGCGATGAATACATTCTCCTATATTCTCGCTCATCAAAAATATGGCGTGAAAGCAGCATTGAAAGTTATTCGTCGTGACGGAGAAACAACCTATCGGGGACAATTCATCGCAAGAACAAATGGTGACATCAATTCGATACAAGATCTTCGAGGAAAAAAAATCGCTTTCGTCGATGCAGCCTCCACATCAGGATATATTCTCCCCAAAGCTTTGTTGGACAAAGAAAAAATTACACCTGCAGAGGAGGTGTTTGCTATGCGCCATGACAATGTGGTAACGATGGTCTATCAATCTCAGGTGGATGCAGGTGCCACATATTATTCTCCTCCGGACAAAAAAACAGGCGAGATTCTCGACGCAAGAGCCCGCGTGTCCAAACAATATCCTGACATTTTTCAGAAAGTGAAAATCATTGGATTCACGGAAAGCATCCCGAATGATCCCTTCGTCTTTCGTGCGGATTTCCCTGAAGAGATGAAAAAGGAATTGATTCAGGCATTACTCGATTTCCAATCCACACCCGCAGGAAGAGAAACTCTCTATGCCACCTATAGCATAGAAGGTTTGGCACCTACAACCGACAATGATTTTGATGTTCTTCGTACAATGATCAACACATTCGGCGGGGATTTGGAAAAAGCATTAAAGAAAAAATAATCAAGGCATGATGATCAATATTCCTGATTGCATGCGCCCCTCATGCATTCCCTTCACAATATACATGCCTCCGGA
Source organism: bacterium (assembly GCA_046093685.1). Lineage (GTDB taxonomy): Bacteria > Bacteroidota > Ignavibacteria > Kapaibacteriales > UBA961 > UBA961. The sequence continues at coordinate 20,021 of JBJTFZ010000166.1, read as the reverse complement.
CATTCCATGTATATCCACCATTCCATCCTTCCCCTCACGAATGAATTCTCCCTGCATCGTATACACCGACAATGCATCCGCATGTTCAAGCACTCTTGCGCTCGCATGTTCACCCGCATGAATTGGATTGGGCGCAAATGTCAATTGCTCAGACACTTCTTTTTTTTCATTGATCACCGCAATCCCGTCAAGATCAAATCCGCATGATGAAAATGGCGTCGGCCATGGATCATTGATGATATTCCCTCGTGAATCCCGACTTGCGAATTGCGAATCTATGGATCCAATCACATCAATCACTCTGACATGTGTGATCGATTGAATGTCTATCCCTGCACTGTCTTTCAATGCAGACAAATCAAAAGGGGTACCAAAGCCTCTTCTGTATTTTCCCGCCAAATTATTCAAGGCACGCACATCGGGTATGCGCATGAATGGACCCAACTGTTGCTTGGATTGCGTTAATGACACTGCAGGAAATCGCACAAATTGCTCCCCATCACTACTGACTTCCACAAATGCCAATTCCAAGAAATAATCATCGAATGCATTTTCAAAAACCGCAAAATCCGCACCGGGTCCGTCTGCTATCGGTCTTGCAAACATCATCGTGCAAATACCTCCATCCCCCAAACTCACAACGGCATCATCGGCAGCACCAATGGCCAATGAAGCTTCCTCTGTGCTAACCATTCCTTGAGATGGATTCGCTATCGTGATATATCCGGGTATTATCGTGCATGAGGTTCCCCACACAAGTCCCTCCCGTTCTGCAGAAATGGCATCGCAATCGGGCATGCCCACACGATCCGGAAACTGCGCATGCATGTTCATGATGCAAGAAAGCATCACAAACATGAGTACAATCAGATTCATGCTCTTTCTGTTTTTGCGATTGGGAAATTCAAATGCTTGCCTGCCAAAGCAAATCCGCCGAAAAGGATTCCGGAATAGAACAAGTCTCCAAAGAAACTTCCCTGCAAGAACGGCACTCCCGCAGCATAGCTCATCATCAGTCCCTCAAATGTTTGAGGATAAAGAGGATTTCCAAGCCATGCACCAAAATTCGTGATGAGGAAGAACATGGAAGTTGCCAATACACTGCCGGACATGATGCGAGAAATGGAGACGGAATTGAACAAGAATAATCCCATCATGATGATGAGCGCATAACTTGCATAAATCCATGCGGAACCTGCATAGAACCAAGTGAATTCATTGAACAAATGTGCATAGACCACATTGTTGATGAAAAGGTCGCTCAACCAGGTGCCCAAAAAGGGTATTGCGAAAGCCATCCACTTGCGAGAAAAATATGCTGAACCCAATAAGCCCATGGCTGCTATGGGTGACATATTATAAGGATGAGGAATGATTCTGCCGAATGCGGCAATCAGAATGAGTGCTATGAGGAAGAATAATCGAGTGTTTTGGTTTTGCTTCATGGTAGATCGCCTTATGAAAAAGAAAGAGAGGCTAAGGACGATTGCCGTACCATGGATGCCCGCACTTTCTCGTGAGTGCTTTGCATTGGCGTTCAAGGGAAGTATCTGGCTGATCCATTCAGGATTCACAGTTGCACGACAGCTCAGGATTTACACCTGATTCCTTCCTATGTCTTCAAGACAAACTTGAGGCCTATGTCACATTAATGATGCAAATCTACCGGTTTTTTTTCATTGACAAAGGATTTCCGTGAGGTCATGAAAGATTTTGTAAGGCAGAAACCAAATCTCTTTCGGAATCCATGTTCATTTTCTTGCGAATGCTGAATCTGTGATTCTCCACGGTTCTCACCTGAATGGCAAACAATTCGGCAATCTCCTTGGTGGTCATGCCTGACTTGAGCAAAGAAGCAATGCGAATTTCCTGATGGGAAAGCGATGGGAATTTTTTGCACAATGCCTCAATGAATGGCTCATTGTACATGCGTAATTGAGAATGAAACACATCCCAATCTCTCTTTTTCGGACCCTCCACCTGCAGAGTTTTCATCACCTCTTTGAGAGTGAGTTTATGATCCAATCTGTCCAGTTCTTTTGCTAAATTCTGCAATTGCTTGAAGGCTTGCCCCATCAATTCTTTGAGCTGTATCAACTCCAAAGTCTTGCTCATCAACTCCGACTGTATCGAAGAAAATGATGTGGTCTTGTCTTTTCTGCGAGTCCCATTCGAACTCTTCCTCGCCTGCCTTCCCGCTCCCGCATTTTGTACTCTTTTCTTCGCCATGTGACCTCTTTTGCTGAAATCCACCCAAGATTCATACGATTGCTGAATCATTACCCGATTGGCAAATTTATGAGGTCATCACTGCAAGCCATTACTGAATGACTACTGATAATTTTGAGTTTTTTTTAAGAATTTGAATGTTTTCTGCCACTGACGGACATAATATCTAATACCCCTTGTAAATTCGCCTCAGTCAGAGGTCTAGAACGGTTGGTCAATGCATGATGAGTAATGGAATTTGCTCCTGTTCTATCACCAAGATGTATAATCCCGATGGAAGATGCACCACCGACATCACATGTATTGGCGCTTGAGCCATTTCGGCTATGACGGGTATTCCCAATGTATTCACGATTGTGACCTTTGGCTGTCGATATGGATGTTCGAGTCGTAATTCACCATCAATGGGATGCGTCAAAATCCTCGATGAAAGCAAGTGCTCTGCGGGCAGGGCGGTGACGCGAATAAAGGAAAATGCATCGGACATGTTTGAACATTCTTCGATATTCCAGATGCGAACGCGATACAGCCCGGAAGAATCCGGACGATACCATTGATTTTTAGCTCCTGAAATTTCTCCTTTGTCTGAATACCATTGAAATGCAGTTGCACTTCCCGTGATCAGTGAATCTCCCGCCACTGAAATGATTGGTTTTTGAGGAAGCGCATTGAATGCTATCGTCACGGTGTCGGTTCGCCAAATGCACCCCGAATTGTCTTCTATATCCGCCCAATATGTTCCACTTTGCCATACGGTTCGCATGCCTTTCACTCCGTCCGACCATGTGACAGTCTTCAACACTCCTTCAACTTTGAGTATGACAGTGTCTCCAATGCAAGGCTTGTTCTTTCCCTGCGCCGTGATTTTGGCCGTGATACGAGGATGCACCCTGAGTGAATCGCCTGAGACATACACGCATTGACCCAATCGTCGCTCAAGAGTAATATAACCGCTTTCATATACTTGAACCATGACGGAGTCAAGCGTATTTGGTCCGCCAATGATTCCCCCCGTCACTTTCCATGTCTGCGTGAAATTCTTTGCGGGATTCGCTCGAAGTGTGATGAATTCACCGGGACATACCACCGTATTACCCGAGAATTGCATATTCGGCGCATCGGTTTTTTTGATGATGAGTGAATCCGATTTCATGGAGCAACCACTCGCAGTCGTACCGATCACAAAAACAGTGTCACTAGTGCGAATGACAATCGTCTTTTTGGTTGATCCATCCTTCCAGCGATATGAAGAAATATCTCCCATGGCTTCAAGAACAATGCTGTCACCCCCGCACAATTCCTGTTTACCGCTCACAATCCTTATTGTGGGTTTTACAGGAAGTATTGCAGTGACTTGCATGGTATCGCGCATGATGCAGCCGACAGCATCAGTGACTTGCAAAACATAAGTGCGTGTCTGCGGTGATATGATGATTGGATTAGCAATTGTGCCACTCGATAAACCTGTGGCGGGAATCCATTGATATTGATAGGGCGGCATTCCTCCCTGAACCGATGGCTTTCCTCCAAGAGTATCCTGAGCATTCATGCACAAGAGTTTGTCGGAACCTGCATTCACTATCAAATCGGGATGTTTTGTGATGAACACCGTATCGCGTTTGACGCATCCTCTTGCATCCGTCACCGTGCACATGAATTGCTGTGTTTGGCGAATGATCGCCGTAGGATTTGCAATCACGGAAGAACTTACTGCATTTGTTGGCGACCATGCATAGATATATGGCGGTGTTCCTCCGACAACTGTTGGCTCCCCTCCTAGTGTGACGATTGCACCCGAACATTCGGAACGATCTGCCCCCGCACTCACGATAAGTTCGGGATTCGGCATGATTGTATCTCGCACGACAATGGTGCAACCGCGCTGATCGGAAATCGACAATGCATATACTCTTTGATTCGTGAAATTTATGGCAAGTGTCGGATTCAATGTATTTGGATTGCTCAAGCCCGTCGTGGGTGACCATGAATATGTATATGGTGGCAAACCACCCGTGGGAGCATTGATCGGACCAAGCTCTTGCTGTGTTCCTTGGCATGGCATGATGCTACCCCTGCCTTGTGCAGTGGGCGATTGATTCACGGTGATCATGTTTGTCATCGTGAGTGAATTCGTACCACTGCCACTCGTCACTGTCAAACGAACGCTATATGTTCCGGGATTCAAATAAACATGCATTGGATTCTGAGTGACATAATCCGTTGTTCCATTATTGTCTATGTCCCAAGCATAGTTTGTTGGATTATTCTGACTTTGATCCGTGAATTGCACCTGCATCGGCGAACATCCTGATGTGGGTGTCGCTGAAAATGCAGCTATCGGCGGAGCGAACAATGCACAATTGTTCGCATTCAATGCCTGCATGATTGCAGGACCACATGGCTTCGTTGTTGTTGAAAATGTTACCACATCATTCCCGCCCGCGATATCCGAAACCGCATTCAATGTACGCTTGTCGGAATTCGGTCCCAATGCATAATGCATCACATAATTTGCATTGATCACATGCCCAAGTTGAACTGCATGACCCAATTCATGCAATGCCACTGTTTCAAAATCATATCTGTTTCCAGTTGTGGCTCCCGGACCAAAATTCCATCCCGTACCGGGAGAAGGTGCAAAGATCATGTCGAATTCATCATTATACCATTGGTCCGAAGCACAGCCTGCATACCAATTATATGTCACGCCCAATGCACCTGCCGGCAAATTTGCATTGAATGACACAACATTCACATTATCTTTTGCAGATTGATCAATGGCAGTTGTTGTTGCACTCACACCAAAGTTCACGAATGCATTGCAACGCCAACTCTGCAATGCTCTTTTATATGAATCTGTCGGATTCACTCCAAATGCAGTATTGAATGTGAATGTATGTCCGCCATTGCCATTTTGCCCGCGAAGCCAAATGCGATTGAGCGATGTATTCAACAATGAATAATCGATCGTGAGTGTTTGACCCGAAACCGCAGTTGAATTGTCGGAAGCAGTCACGCGGATCTGTCCCGTCCCGGCCAATGTCGGAATCTTCACTTTTATTTCCGCATCAGACCATGAAACATATTCCGCACTTGCGGGTGCAGTCCATGATGCGCCGCCATCATTTCCATTTTTGAATTCTACTTTTGCATTCCCTGTTCTCAATGCTCCAAAACCGGAACCATTTATCGTCAGAACGGATCCTCTTCCTGCAGTGGAAGTGGTTGGACTTATGGAGTTGATGCTTGCGGCAAGAATTTTCTCACCTTTTTCTTCTCGAAAAATATCAGGCTTATATGTATATGGAATACCCGTCAATGCAACGATACGTTCAATGGCATCAAGCATTGATGAATATGTTCGAAATGGTTCACGCGCTTTACCCGATTCATCCTTGAGAATGATTCCCTGTGGTCCGGCAAAGGGCGTAAATCCCATATGTGATTTCTTGAGAAAAAATATTCCACGAGAACCAATCTCTTGTTGCAAAGTTGGTCTTGTGACCAATGCTCTGTCACCCAATCGACCTCCCTCCACAACCATGCTTATCAATCCGGATGCATTCCCTTTCATCACACCAATGATGCGCAAACGATATGCGGTGTGAATCATGTATGGGGATGAAGTGGCAAACACTGAATCACTCATCACTTCCGCTTCAATGATAAGCTCGGCAGACTTCACGCGATCTTCCAGAGATATGGGGAACATCAGGCAAAGCTCGGTGGACCATGCCTGAAGCGGACATATAAAAAGGAGTATCAGAAGAAAGCGAATCATGAACAAACTTAGCAAAAACTCTGCTTTGTTGGGGATGAAAAACTCTTGCCATCAAGTGAACATGCGTATCTTTGTAGTGTTGATTCAGAACTCATTCACAAGTCATGCAAAACCAAATCTCGCTCACCGAATTCCTTATCACAAGCATCTTCAACATGTTTTATCTGGCGGGTTTCATCGTCAAGGACATCTTGTGGCTTCGCGTATTGATCATCATCGGATTCAATATCGAAATGGTATATCACTTCCGTGATTTGCATAAACCGGAATGGGCGGAAATCGTGTGGTGTGGATTCTACATCATCGTCAATGCCTGGCAATTCACGATGCTCTACCGCGAAAGAAAAAATCTGAAATTCACCGATGAAGAATTGTCACTCCATGCAAAAGTTTTCAAACACATGCCGAAAACTGCATATCGCAAACTGCTCAATATCGCCGGATATGAAGATCTGCCAATTGATTTCGTGATGGTGCATCAAAACACCGCAATCGACAAATTGGCCTTGATTTCCGATGGTCTCGCAAAGATCGAAGTGGATGGGAAAACGGTGAGTTATGTGCGTAATGGACAATTCGTGGGAGAGATGAGTTTTCTTTCGGGGAATTTGACAACCGCAACCGTCACCACTATCGATGAAACGAGATGTCTGCTCTGGGATAAAGAACAATTGCAACAATTGATGAAGAAAGACATCGAAGTGGAAGCTTCCCTGCAAATGGTGTTCAGCAGTGATTTGCTGGCAAAGTTGATGGGCGGTAAATCGAATCAATCAAAAATATAGCGCATGCCTTTTTGCGTGAAACCGCAAAACTCTTCAACGGAATACTGCGCATGTGCATCGCCATAATGCACGAGAAACATTTTTTCTTTGATGGATGAAGGGAGTGTTCTCAATTCTTCAAGTGATGCATGAACGGGATTGGGGAAAAACGATGCATCATGAAACATGTATTCAGACCGATCGGCATACATATTCAATAGTTCTTTGTCGAACTTGGTATCACCCGAGAAAAACACTCGACCATCAATATGCAATCCATGCGTGATGAATGCACTCGATGCACTCGATGCCTGCTCAGGCACATGATTGGTGCCGAAGAGTTCAATGTGTATGCCATTCCAATCCAACTCCAAACGCAGACGGGGTTCGCGCTCCAACCAATTCGGACGAATGATGTCAAAGAAATCGCTCATTGCAAGTGGCTTTCCTTCCGATGAATATTCATTCTGTTCCATTCCACCGCGCAATGATTGATTCCACAATATGTCCTCATATTCTTCGGAAATGATCATGGAAATTTTGTGTTTGCCAAATTGGGGTATGGCCACATAACGATTCCATAATGCGAGGGATTCTATCCCGCCGATATGGTCACAATGGCTATGCGTGGGAAGTATGGCTTGTATGTCCGATAATGTCAAGCCCGTGGAGGCAGGCAATGAGAATGGACCCGTCGTTCCAAAATCGACAAGGAGATGTGCATCTCCTTTGATGATTAGGAAATTGGTATTGAACAGCGTCTGAGAAAATGCTCCACCCACACCGAGAAATACGATTTCGAGGGTTCCGTCATTTGTCAAACGCAGTGGTTTTTCCACGGGTACAATCTTCAAGCGTCTGCTTCCTTGCTTTTATGCATGCAATTTGCGAAAAAAATCTGATGCAGGTATTCTAAATGAAGGGAAAACCATGCCAATTTGAAGAAATATGCCATCATTTTCGTATCACCATGCATTTTACGATGCCGGATTGATCCAAATTTCCTGATTGTGCAATGATGAGATAGACTCCCGAGCCAACCAATTCTCCCCGATCATTCATTCCGTCCCAAATAATCCTTCCACTTTGCGTTGTGAGACTGCGCACGGGCAAGCCTGCCGGACTCACGATTGAAATACCTGTTTGTTCGGATAATCCTTCTATGGTCACTGATTGATGGATATCAGGATTGAATGGTTGCGGAAAGCATCGAATGCTGGAATAATCGGGTTGAGGATTCACGATGGTTGTATATCCTCGATACAATCCTTCATCGGTTCCAACATAGACGATCCCTTTTGCTTTATCGATGGCGATGGTCTTGATGGAAGAACTTTGCAATATGGTATTACGCATCGTATATGTTTCAATGAGTTCGGAACCATCTTCGCTTAGCACGAAGAGTCCATTCTCGGTGGCAATCCATTTATTGTTCACTGCATCGATTGCAATGTCATTCACCACTTGTCCTTTCAATGCCGTTATGGCCGTGATGTTAAGCGGTCTTCCTGATACTGCATTCCCGGGTGAATAGATCACGCTCAAACCCGAACTTGTGCCGAACCACATGAATCCGGATGCATCTTTTTTGATAACATTCACATCGCTGATATTTGCTTCTCCGCGCATATCATCGGATTCATCATTCAGGGTGTTTTTTTGATTGAAATAATACACATTCCCATCACCTGTATTTGATTTTGGCGCTCCAAGCCACACGGTGCGATTATTGTCCACCTCGGCAATCGTGAATTTCTTGCTACGCGCAGTGCCTTGATACGATGTATATGTTCCATCAGGATTTTTTCTGACGATGAGTCCACCGTCCGTGCCTGTGGTGAGTCGTGGAATCCATACTGATTCATCTCGATCTTCGGCCACTTTTCCGGACACGGTATAATCTCCGGCATTGATTGCCAAAACTGACCGTGCATTATCATCCATTGGAGAAAAAGTGATGGTTTGTCCATTGGAAAAACCTTGCGCGAATCCATTTCCAAAACTACCAATCCACATTCCTCCATTCATCATCGGCGTCAATGCATTGAAGCGGGAATTGCCTATGGCTTTGTTTCCGAAGATATTCGTGCGTGTGAAATTGCTCCAATTAATTCCGTCAAAGAAGCCCACATATCCTTCATTCATGCAAACCCATAGATTGGAGGATGCATCCACTGAGAGAGCGCCATAGAGACTTCCCGCGGGTGTATTCGGGAGAATGGTATCGAGCTTGCCGGCTGAAATATATGCCATTCCTCCACTCTGAAGTTTCGCCATCACGGATCCATCCTGCAAACGATGATGTCCGCTATTGGAAATACTTTTCACGAGTTGATTCGAAGGAAATGCATAAATGCCATTTGCCGTGCCATAGAGTATGGTTTCATCATGCACGGACAAACCATTCAGCCCTGTTTGGCCTGCGATGTTTTGTTGTTGAATAGTTCCTTTCACGATGAATGTCAATGCATTCTGTTCGGCCACGAGCAATGTATCATTCTTGGGAATGATGGACATCACGGGTTGATTGCCGATCACTTTCCATGAGGAGATATCTTGCAATGTTGAATTGATGCCTGCTTTTGCCAATCCTTTTTCTGTTCCAACCCAGAGTGTGTCCTGCATGATGGCAAGCGATGAAATGCCGGTGCCTATGGGTATGCTTCCTATGAATTTAATCCAATCTCCGGGTATGATTCCTTTGAAGGTGATGATGCCGAAATCTCCGGCGCAATAGGTGATTCCTTTATGATGGACAAATCCTGTTATGCGTTTGGATGCGATGCCCTGCATTTGTGCCGTGAGCACTGCGGTGATGCTTGTCCAGATTTCATAGCGTGGATGATATGTCATGATCGCACCATTTTCCGCACCGAGCCATAGCAAACCGGAAACCGAATCATGCGCAATGGTGGTGATGGTGGAGGTCAGCAATGTTGAATCGCTCACGCGCCAATAGCGTTTTTCTTTGCTTGAAATATCATAGGAACACATACCGCCTTTTGTGCCGGCATACACAGTGCCATTGATGCTTGCAAGTGCATTGACGGCATACATGGAAGACATGCTTTGCCATTGACGAACAAATTGCGCCTTGACCATACATGTTGTGATACATGAAAACATTAATAAGATGAAAAGAGAATATTGCATGGCGGTGAATATTGATAATGAGTGGAATCCCCTTTTGAACATGAGCAAAGTAGCAAATGCTTCACATTTCCACAAATAAAAAAAGCGACCACCGAAGTGGTCGCTTTTGTATTGAATGGATAACTTAGATTATACGAAAAACTAATTAGTCAGATTAGATATCTGTATTAACAAGTCTCCAAGCACCGTTTACATATACACAGCAAGCAACTTGATTTGCAGGCAGGTCATATGTTCCAGTAATATTTAGTTCACCATCTTGGTCATAAATCCAAATAACCATACCAGGCTGGGCATTTGCAACATTGATACTTGCCAAGTCCCATGCTACTCCTGAAGTATTTAAAATTTGGAATACTGCACCATTTACAGGATCGAGATCTCCTGCAGCAAGAACATTAACAACATTACTTTGAAGTTTACCAGTGAATTGAACACCACCTGCATCAGCAAGGAATCCGGTACCTGCTCTAACTTGACCAGCAGTTGCTCTGATTGTTCCGGTCGATGCTGTTACCCCACCTGTTGATGCGGTAATACCATTTGATGCAGTAATACCACCGTCAACTTGAAGTGAACCATCGGTTTGAGTATTACCTGTTGCACCAGCTACTGTAAATTTCAGGTCCAAAGGATCGCCGGGAGCACTTGAATACAAGTTTAGATTACCACCGGTATAACTGATGATATTACCGGAATTGTTGGTAATACCTGTTGCTGTGGTTAAAAGTCCCGACATGCTTGTTGTACCGGTCACACTCAAACCATTGCTTGCTGTGAGCAAACCGGAAGATGTAAGTGTTCCACCAACTGTTGTAGCACTTGCAACATTACCGATTGTTGTCGCTGATGCTGAGGCACCACCATTGATGGATGTAACACCGGTAATTGTTGCACCACCGCTCAATGTGGATAGTCCGGTTACACCTAGTGTTGAACCAAGTGAAGTTGCGCCTGTTACATCAAGTGTCAATGTAACATCAGCATCACCATTCACTGTGAACTCAGAACCTGCAGCCAAACCACCATTGATAGTACCTGTTGCAGCGCTCAAAGCACCTGTTACTGAAGCAGAAGCCAATGTTGAAGCACCTGCATTCAATGTACCACCAACAACTGTGTTACCATTTGTTCCATCAACAGAGAATCTGGTTGTTCCGGGAGCACCGTCAGATACTGTGATTCCACCACCATTTCTCGCTGTAAAGCCACCAGCTGTTGCTGTAACACCGCCTGCTGTTGCTGTAACACCACCTGCTGTTGCTGTAACACCACCTGTGGTTGCTATCAAGCCATTGCTTGCTGTGATTGTACCTGCTGATGTAGACATGTTGCCTGTAGCTACTATCAAGCCACCGGTGACATTTGCACCACCACCGGAAACAACAAGTCCAGATCCACCGGAAATGTCTGCGCCATTGTTAACATCAAGAACTGCACCGTTAACTGTTGCACCATTACTAAATGTTGCAAGTTGTGATGAAGATAATGTACCTGTGATACTTGCACCACCGGATGTAACATTCAAACCACCACCGCTGACTGTAAGACCACCAGTTACATCTGCACCTGCATTTACATCAAGCAAACCACCATTTATTGTTGTAGCACCTGTGTGTGTTGTAGGTCCAACGATTGTTGTACCGCCTGTTGCATTACCAATATTTGTTGATGCTGTACCAGTAGCATTGATATTTGTTGTACCAACTACTGTTGTAGCGCCTGCGCTCAAAGTTCCAACTGAAGTTGAACCTGTTGCTACTGTCAAACCACCATTGACTGTACCACCATTGTTGATGGTTGTACCACCATTGAGGACAACTGCACCAGGACCTGCTGCATTACCAATTGTTGTGGTTGCAGTACCAGTGGTATTGATATTTGTTGCACCAGTAACAGTAGCAGATGCCAATGTTGAAGCACCTGAAACTGCAAGAGTACCATTTACTTGTGTTGCTGAACCAGCACCAGTTGAATTACCAATTCTTGTAAGAGCAGTACCTGTGACATTGATGTCGGTTGTCCCGGCAATTGTTGTGGTACCTGTTGCATTACCGATATTGGTATTTCCTGTTGCGGATGTGTTGATGTTTGTAAGACCGGTAAGTGTTGTAGCACCTGCAGTCAAAGTACCAACTGATGTTGTACCGCTTGATACTGTCAAACCATTGGCAACTGTAGCACCTGCATTTGCTGTAAGCACTGCGCCATTGACTGTTGCACCTGCATTTGCTGTAAGCACTGCACCATTGACTGTTGCACCACCATTGATTGTACCACCATTGTTGATTGTTGTACCACCATTGAGGACAACTGCTCCTGGGCCTGCTGCATTACCAATTGTTGTTGTTGCAGTACCTGAGGTATTGATATTTGTTGTACCGGAAACAGTAGCACCACCGTTGATTGTACCACCACCATTGATTGTAGCACCTGCATTTGCTGTAAGCGCTGCACCATTGATTGTAGCACCATTACCTGAAGTTGATGAACCGGTCACTGTAAGGTTTCCACCAACAGTTGAGTTACCGGAAACATTTGATGTACCTTGTACTGCAAAAGCATTTCCACCAAGTACAGCACCATTAACCGCAAGTGATCCGGCTGTCAAAGCACCAGTTACGCCTGCTGACGCAAGTGTTGTTGCACCTGAAACTGCAAGAGTACCATTTACTTGTGTTGCTGAACCAGCGCCAGTTGAATTACCAATTCTTGTAAGAGCAGTACCTGTAACATTGATGTCGGTTGTACCGGCAATTGTTGTGGTACCGGTTGCATTACCGATATTGGTATTTCCTGTTGAACTTGTATTGATGTTTGTGAGACCGGTAAGGGTTGTTGCACCTGCGGACAAAGCACCAACTGATGTTGTACCGCTTGATACTGTCAAACCATTGGCAACTGTAGCACCTGCATTTGCTGTAAGTGCTGCACCGTTGACTGTTGCACCATTGCTCATGGTTGCAAGGCCGGTTACACCGAGTGTTCCACCAACTGATGTTGCACTTGATGCATTACCGATGGTTGTTCCTGCACTTCCTGTTGTATTGATGGAAGTTGCACCGGTAACTGTAGCACCACCGCTCAAAGATGAAAGACCGGACACACCGAGTGTTCCACCAACTGTGGTAGCTCCGGAAACATCTGCGCTTCCATTGACTGCCAATCTATTTGAGCCAAGAGTTGCACCATTAACATTGAGGGTAGATACCGATGTTGCACCTGCACCCAATGTACCAACAGAAGTTGATCCACTTGATACTGTCAAACCATTGGCAACTGTAGCACCTGCATTTGCTGTAAGTGCTGCACCATTAACTGTTGCACCATTGCTCATGGTTGCAAGGCCGGTTACACCGAGTGTTCCACCAACTGATGTTGCACTTGTTGCATTACCGATGGATGTTCCTGCGCTTCCTGTTGTATTGATGGATGTTGCACCTCTGTGCTCTTGAGTACCAAGGATTGTGACAGTTCCACCTGTTGTATTACCAATATTGGTATTACCTGTGGAAGCTCCCGTATTGATATTTGTAGCACCTGTGACAGATGCACCACCATTCATAGTGGCGAGACCTGTCAATGTTGAAGTTCCATCAACTGTGAGAGTACCACCAACTGTTGTTCCGCTTGTACCATTACCAATAACGGTCGCGCCTGAACCTGTTCTGTTGATGTTTACTGTACCAAGAACTGTTGTTGTGCTTGCACTATTACCAATGTTGGTACCAGTTGCATTTGCACCGGTATTGATGTTTGTTGTACCATTTGCAGTAGTTGTACCGTTTACTGTAGCTCCACCGTTCATGGTTGTAAGACCTGTTACACCAAGTGTTCCGCCTACAGTTGCTGCACCGGATACATCTGCTGTTCCTGTGATTGCGGTTGAACGCAAGTTTGCAGTACCTGCAGTTTGTGTAATGGTGTTAGCAAAGTTTGATGTACCATTCACTTGAAGTGATGCACCTGCACCTGAATTTGCTACTGTCAATGTTGGATTTGTAGCACTTGCATTGTTGAATGATGCAGCTGATCCTGTACCTGTGTTTTGTACTGTTATGGTTGGATCATTATTGCTTGATGTATAAGCAATTTGACCTGCAGACATGATGCCTGTAACATTGAAGTTACCGGTCACTCTTGTATTACCAACAATTGATACACCGTCTGCGCCGCCATTTCCACCACGGATGGTCATTTGTGCGCTTGTATTACCAAGTGTAGTTGCTGCTGAACCGAGTGAGTTGATATTTGTTGTTCCAACAACTGTGGTTGCGCCAACCACATCAACAGTACCATCAATTTGTGTTACTGCCAAAGTTGTTGTACCATCAACATTGAAGTCTTCACGGACATCAAGATCTTTCTCGATGAATGCATCATAGATGGTTACAGGGTTATACTGGCTACCAATATATGTAGGTGTTGTTTGTGTGACTGAACCTTGTCTATTGATGTTCAATTCACCGATAACATTGATCTCACCAAGATCTCCGGTTTGGATGGTGACTGTACCATTTCCTGTTGAATTTCCAACAGAAGTGTTACCATTGCTTACACCACCGTTTACAATCACATTACCAAGAACTTCTACAGTTGGATTGGTTGTAGTTGTATTGTTACCGATAGTTGTTGTTGCGGTACCGGTATTATTGATTTTGGTTACACCTGTCAATGTTGAAGCACCGTTCAATGCTGTGGCACCATTTACTGTTGCACCACCATTCATAGTGGCTGCACCTGTCAATGTTGAAGCACCTGTTACGCCAAGAGTACCACCAATTGTAGTGTTACCACCGATTGATGCTCCATTTGTAACATCCAAGTTATCTTCGAAAAATCCATTGCCTTCAACTGTTAGTGTACCACCAACAAGCGCATTATTAACAACTTCGAGAGCACCTGTTTGTGTCGTATTATTAACAACAAGAGCTGAACTTCCAGTAGGATTAGCACCGCTAACAGTCAAACCGCCAGCGACAACTGTTGCGGCACCATTGTTACCGATTGTTGTTGTATTAGTACCGGTTGTATTGATATTAGTTGTACCTGTAACATTAGTAGCGCCATTTACTGTGGCACCACCATTCATTGTTGCAAGACCTGTCAATGTTGAAGCACCGGTTACACCGAGTGTTCCACCAACTGTTGTGTTACCTGCAGGTGTTACTGTGAAGTTTGTTGCTGAAGGTGAAGTTGTGCCAACTGTCAAGTTGCCATCACGAACATTTGTAGCACCATTGACATTTGCACCACCATTCATTGTTGAAAGACCTGTAACACCAAGTGTTCCACCAACTGTTGTATTGCCACTGATAGCTGCTGTGCCTGTTGCTGCAAGAACATTTGTTCCGAGTGTGGCACCACCAAGTGCAAGGCTTGATGCAGTTGTAGCACCGGCTGACAATGTACCTGTTGAGGTATTGCCAAGACTTGCTGTTCCACCACTTTGAGTCAGGTTACCTGTAATTGTTGTGGCACCTGCATTCAATGTACCTGAAACAACAGTATTACCATTTGTTCCATCAACTGTGAAGCGATTCACTGTTGGTGTGCCGGATTTTACTGCCAAGCTACCATTTGTGATTGTTGCATCGCCTGTGATATTTGTAACACCTGCTGACAATGTACCTGTTGTGGTATTGCCAAGAGTTGCTGTTCCACCACTTTGATTCAATGCACCAGTAATGGTTGTTGCACCTGCTGCCAATGCACCTGTAACTGTTGAGCTACCGTTGACAGTCAATGCAGAAGAACCTGCTGCTGAACCACCACCAATAACTGTTGTACCTGAATTCAATGTACCGGTTGTGGTATTACCTGTAACCGATGCTGAAGCAAGTGTAGATGCACCTGCATTCAATGTACCTGTTGTGGTATTACCAAGTGTGGCTGTACCAACAGTTTGATTGATTGTGTTTGCGAAAGTTGTGATACCATTTACGCGCAATGCACCATCAACAATGGTATTGCTAACGGCATTACCGATTTGTGTTGTTGCAGTATTGCTTGTATTGATATTTGTTGTACCGGTGATATTTGTTGCAGCAAGTGTTGATTGACCTGTAACAGTCAATGCTGACATATTTGTTGCACCGGCAGTGATAGGACCATTGATGGTCGTTCCACCTGTTGAATTACCAATGAATGTTGAAGCAGTACCTGCAGTGTTGATATTGGTTGTACCTTGAACTCCAAGTGTACCATTAACTGCTGTATTACCTGCATTCAATGTACCTGTTGTGGTATTTCCATTCACAGTCAATGCTGCACCGGTTGCTGCAGAACCACCACCGATAACGGTTGTACCTGCATCCAAAGTACCTGTTGTTGTCTTACCTGTTACAGATGCATTTCCATTAACGGTAAGATTTGCATTGCTTGCTGATGTACCAACTGTTGTTGTACCTGACTGCAATGTTCCTGTTGTGGTACTACCAAGTGTAGTTGTACCTGCATTCAATGTGCCGGTTGTTGTATTACCGGATACTGTTGCTGAACCTGAGTTAAGTGTACCGGTTGTTGTATTGCCGGATACTGTTGCATTGCCTTGTACACCAAGAGCATTGCCTGTACCTGCTGAAATTGTAACGGTTGTTGCAGCGCCTGCATTGTTGAATGCTGCTGCTGCACCGGAACCTGTATTTTGTACTGTGATGGTTGGATCTGCATTACTTGATGTATATGCAATTTGACCTGCAGACAAGATACCTGTAACATTCAAGTTACCTGTGACTCTTGAATTACCAACGACTGCAACACCTACTGCTCCACCACCACCTGTGATGGTTGTTTGAGCACCGGTATTACCGATTGATGTTGTGTTTGTACCGGTTGTGTTGATTGTTGTTGGACCTGTTACTGATGTTGTGCCACTGATTGTAGCACCACCATTGATTGCAGCACCACCATTTACAGTTGCACCACCGTTAACGGTAGCACCACCACTCAATGTGGATCCATTGCTTGCTGTCATTGGACCAGCAATATTAACTGCTGCAACATTAGCACCATTCACACCACCGATGGTAGTTGTGGCTGTTCCACCAGTTGTATTGATATTTGTTGCACCAACGATATTGGTTGCACCAAGTGTTGACTGGCCTGAAACATTCAGCGAACCTGAAGTTGTGTTACCTGCAACTGTTGCGGAAGATGCATTCAAACCGCCATTTGCATTCAATGCACCACCGTTTACACTGGTTGTACCTGTGAATGTTGTTGTTCCGGTTACACCAACTGTGTTACCTGTGATTGAAACAGGATTGCCAGTATTACCAATATTTGTTGCATTACCAACTGCTGTTGAAGCAGTGTTGATATTTGCTCCACCATTGATATTCGCTGTGCCTGATGTCAATGAACCGGTATTTGTATTGCCGGTTACGATTGCTGAAGCCAATGTTGAAGCACCTGCATTCAATGTACCTGCAACAACGGTATTACCTGCATTCAATGTACCTGTTGTTGTATTGCCCAATGTTGCTGTGCCGGAAGTCTGATTGATGTTTCCTGACACTGCCATTGCAGCTGCACCATTTGTTGATGCAATGCTTACTGCAGGAGATGTGCTTCCTGAAGAAACAGAAATTGCATTTCCTGAAGAACCTGTAGCCATTGTCACTGATACACCGGCTGTTGTGTTATCGGCATTACCACGAGTCTTATTGACTGTGATACCTTCGCCACGGCCATTTTGTGTAACTGCAACCGCTGCTGAACCGACTGATGTCAAGTTTGTAGGATTGCTGTTAACAGTGATGGATGAACCAAGTGTAGAGTTTGTGACATTGATACCGGTTGCGCTTGCTGTTGCACCAGGATTTGATGGTGTAACATTCAATGCAGTTCCGGAAATACCACCGTGATTGATTGTTGCAGTATTACCAACTGAATTTTGTGTTGAAGCATTCAATGCTGTACCAACCAAACTGCTGGCTACGATTGCTGTACCGGTATTGCTTTGTGAAGAAATACCATTACCGCTACCTGTATTGGATGCAGCAACTGCTGTTCCTGTGCTGGAATTGTTGAATTCACCGGTATTGCCTGCACCTTGATTTGTCAATCTGAACATTGTACCTGCAAGATTGCCGGTTTCATCGATTGGGAAATCAAGAGCATTGTTTGGTGACCACTGGAGTGAATTGCTTGCCAAATTGTAACGAAGAACATTACGATTTGATGTTGGAGCATTCAACCAGCCTTGTGTTCCACCTGCACCATTGTCAGTGCTTGTACCCATGAGCAAACGATTCAAACCAACACCACTTGTTGTGTTTGCTGCTGTGTTTGTTTCAGTTGCAAATGTTGATGGTGTGAGTTTTCTCCAGCTTACTGAAGTACCATCCCAATGCAATGATTGATGAGCTGTTGAAGGAGCATTCAACCATTCTTGTGAGTTGGAACCTGAAGCCATGAGCAATTTATTTGCGCCTGCAGTTGTTGAACCTGTGTTAAGGTCAACTGGAGCAATTGTGCCATCAGCAATTTTAGCTGTGGTTGCTGCACCGTCTGCAAGATCGGCTGTAGCGATTGTACCATCAAGAATTGCTCTTGATGAAACTGCGCCTGTTGCCAATTTTTGCTCAATAACTTGAAGATCACCGATGTGAACGGTTTTCACCGCGCCAACTGCAATCTTTGGATTTGGATAAAATGCTGTCAAATCTCCACCTGCAGGGCCTGTAGGAGGAAATGTCAAATTTGCTGAGAAGTGTCTTTGTTCAATTGAACCGTCTGCAATTTCAGCTGCGCCAACTGCACCTGCTTTGATTTCAGGATTAGGATATGTACCTGTCAAATCTCCGCCTGCAGGTCCTGAAGGAGCTGCTGTACCTGCTGTTGCTGCAAATGTTGCATTTGCTGCATTTGCAGCGTTCGCTGCATTGTATGCATAGTCAGCTGCAAAAGCATAACCGGTTGTTGTCATTTTCATGCGAGGCATTGGAGGATTATTACCTACCTTAACCTCTGCCCAGTAACCTGCTTTGAAATCTACACTTGCAGGAAGAGGAGCGCCTGAACCAAGCACTACGGAGAATGCACCACCTGAAGTGACCGCTGTGGCCAATTCAACATAAACAGGTGCCCCACCGGATGCTGTTTCATACAATGAAACTTGAACTGAATAAGATCCATCCGCTACAGGCTTATTGTTTGCATCAAGCAAAACACCCTGGAACGTGATGAAACGAGGGACTTGCGCCTCAACATTGCTAATCGGCAAAGCCAATGCACTGGTTGCTGCCAAGCCAACAAGAAAACCTTTTCTCATGCTGATAACTCCGAAAAGAAAATAAAAATTATACTATACTTTACATTCAAAAATTATTTTACAAGCAACATTGGAACGCGAGCTTTCAGTACTTCACCATTCAATGTGAGTGACATCTCGCATACATAATTACCTGCACTTACTTCAGAGCCTGCATCATCTTTTGCATCCCATTGAACGGAATGATTGCCGGATTCTGCATACTCATTGTTGATTAACATTCTTACTTCACGACCAACCATGTCCACAACGCGAATTGTCAATACAGCACTCTGAGGAACTGTATAGTTGATTGTTGTCAACATGGAAAATGGATTCGGATAATTTGAAATGACGCTTGTTCCGGAAATTGCCGGTGTATTGTCATCAACTCCAGTTGTTGAAGTCTCTTCTTTAGGACCCCAGAATCCAATAAACAATTTGTTACTACCCTGGTCAACCGAACCAACAGCATATTGGCCGATTGTTCCATGCATCTTCATGCCATTGCCCACAGACATCGACATTGCTCCACCACCCGCAATGACCCAGTTCTTCAAGTTATAAGTCTGAGCATTAAGGCTCTGGGAAGCAAAGCCAAATCCTGCAAGGATAAAAAACACAAGCAAAGTGCCTAAACGTGTTTTCATGTGAACTCCAATAAATGATCGTTAAAACTATGTATTTCAATTACTTATCAATATTTCGAGTATCTCATCGCCATGATGACGATACAATACATGCATTTCGACCCAGCAAAAACCGTTCCAAAAGATTAAACTTCCGGACTGTTTTTTTTTCGTCGAAACCCAAAATTTCACTCTTATCTATGTTGAAA
>JBJTFZ010000165.1:0-3136 GCA_046093685.1 bacterium | reverse complement strand
TTTGAAATTCGGCATTTTCATTCCGCGAAGACGTTGCATCGGATTGTTTTGACTTTGCGATACAGTCTTCATCATTTTTTGCATATCCTCGAATTGCGAGAGCAAGCGATTGACATCCGCAATGGATGTTCCGCTTCCCATGGCAATTCGCCTTCTGCGCGATCCGCTCAGTATTCTTGGATTATTTCGCTCTTCGCCTGTCATGGAGAGAATGATTGCCTCCACGCGATTGAATGCTTTGTCATCCAATTGTACATTGCGCATCGCTTTGTCCATTCCCGGGATCATGCCGAGAAGATCCTTCAATGAACCCATTTTCTTGATCACACGCAATTGCTCCAAGAAATCCTGAAGCGTGAATTGATTCTTGCGTATTTTTTCTTCGAGGCGAGCCGCTTCTTTTTCATCAATCTCCTGCTGAGCTTTCTCAACAAGCGTGATGATGTCACCCATGCCCAATATGCGTGATGCAATACGATCAGGATGAAATGGCTCGAGTGCCTCAACTTTTTCTCCAACACCAACGAATTTGATGGGCTGTCCCACAACTTGCTTGATGGACAATGCCGCTCCACCGCGTGTATCACCATCCAATTTGGTAAGCACAACGCCGGTCAAACTCAATGATTCATGAAATGCCTTTGCGGTATTGACGGCATCTTGGCCCGTCATCGCATCGCAGACAAACAGGATTTCACGAGGATTGATTTCTTTCTTGATATTCTCAACTTCGCGCATCATCTCTTCATCAATGGTCAAGCGACCTGCAGTATCGACAATGATGATGTCACGAGCAAATTTTCTGGCCTCACCCAAAGACTCTTTAGCAATCTGTACGGGATCTTTGCCTTCGGCAGAATACACGGGAACAGCAACTTGCTCTCCAAGCAATTTCAACTGATCAACTGCTGCGGGACGATAGATGTCACATGCAACAAGCATCGGCTGGCGACCCTTCTTCTTGAGATGCAATGCCAACTTACCGCAGAATGTGGTCTTACCTGAACCTTGCAAACCCGCAACCATGATGATCGTCGGTGGTTGTGATGAGAAATTGATTTCCGCCTTACCGGTGCCCATAAGAGCAACAAGTTCATCATGAATCAATTTTACGATCATCTGTCCGGGAAGAATATTTCCCTTCACTTCCAATCCAACTGCTTTGCTCTGTACAGTCTCAATGAAGTCTTTCACAACCGCAAAGTTCACATCAGCATCGAGAAGGGCATTACGCACTTCATTCAATGCTTCCTTGATATTCTCCTCTGTGATCTTCGATTGACCTCGAAAGACCTTCAGAGCAGATTCCAATTTTGTCTGTAAACTCTCAAACATAGTTATGCCATGTGACAATCAGTGAGCCACGAAAATACAGGAAATACGCCATTTGACCAAAGATTTTATCCCTTGGAAACTCCCATTTCAATAAGGGTTTGCAAGGATTGTCGAAGCCCCGAGCCGAATTCATCAACATCTTTTTTGCTAATGGTGAGGGGAGGTAAAACACGCAGGACTTTCACCGCGGTTGAGTTGGCAATGATGCCGTTTTTGAGCAATTCTTCCACCAAAATGGCTGATTCGAACGATAAAACGACACCTTGCATGCATCCACAACCTCGTATTTCCTTGACATAATCAGAAAATTCCTCCATGATTGCATGCAATGTTTCCTTCAGATAACACCCCATTTCATGTGCATTTGCCATGACTCCAGAGTATAATTCTTCCATCACCACGATTCCGGCAGCACAGGCAAGTGAATTTCCACCATATGTTGTCCCATGACGGCCTTTATCAACCAATTTCGCCAAATCATTGGTTGTGACAATTGCCCCGAGTGGTAATCCTCCGCCGATTCCCTTGGCCATCACGATGATGTCAGGTTTGATGAGATATTTGTCAAAAAAGAACAAAGAACCTGTTCTGCCGACTCCGGACTGCACTTCATCGGCAATGATCAGAAAATTGTATTGGTCTTTGAGATTCATGAGTTCAGTGACAAATGCGGGATTGGCATGCGTGATTCCCCCTTCGCCTTGGAGAAATTCGAGGGCGACTGCACAAGTATCATCATTTACAGCTTTTCGCAGAACATCAATATCATTGAACGGTATCACGCTCATATTTGGAAGGAATGGACCCATTCCTTCTTTGTAGAGTGGTTTATTCATCAAACTCAGAGCGCCATAAGTTCTTCCGTGAAAGCCACCTTCGAATGCAATCATATGATGTTTGCCATGTTCATTGCCCCAAAGCCGAGCAAGTTTGATTGCGCCTTCAAAACTTTCTGCACCTGAATTGCTATAGTATACCCGATCCATTCCGGACTTTTCTTTAATCATTTCCGAGAGGCGAATCTGTGGTTCTTGATAAAAGAAATTCGAGACATGTAGATATTGTTCGGTTTGCTGTTGAATTGCCTTGATGATGCGCGGATGTGAATGACCAAGTGCATTGACGGCGATTCCACTCAAAAAATCTAGATAGCGTTTTCCGGATTTGTCGAAAATTTCCGAGCCGATTGCTCTATCGATTTCAATTGGAAGTCGACGATAATTTTGGAACATCACTTCATGTTCGCGTTGAATGAGATTCTGCATACGGAATTGTTTGAATGTACAGGAAATAAAAAAGAGATCATCATTTACTCAAGAAAATATGAGTTCATCATACCTTTTCCTTTGACTTTAATCTCACCGCGAGAATGAAATACAAGTTTGAGATCAGATGAATTATATAAATTGTTTGCAGATAGCGACTCATAAAGTAATTCATTTTTAAATGACTCTGAAACATGAATTCTCCTTGGTTCTCCATGCGATTCCATTCTTGATGCAGTATTTACTGCATCACCCCATAAGTCATAAGTAAACTTCTTCTTGCCAATCACTCCGGCAACCACTTCTCCGGTATGAATTCCAATTCTGATATTTATGCTGGAATTATAACCTGGTATTCGAAAATCTTGTACTGAAGAGAGTATTTCTTTTGCCATCATTGCAGCTGCAATAGCATGATCACTTCTTTGTTCCGGAACACCGGCCACAGCCATGTATGCATCACCAATAGTCTTAATTTTTTCGAGTTGATATTTGTCTGCAATTGTATCGAATATTGAAAAAAGTAAGTTCAAGCC
>JBJTFZ010000164.1:0-3460 GCA_046093685.1 bacterium | reverse complement strand
GCCATTTGAACATGTGTTGATTCAACCAAAACATGAACAGCAATGATTAATGCCGAAGCATGAAATAGAGACCAACCTGATCGTAATCTCTCAAGAAAGAGAAGGATGAACGGAAACATTGCAAGTGCAATAGGTTTCGTATTATGTCCAATCATTATCCATGTGATAATGAATGTGGAGAATACTGCCGCAAAACCAACTGCAAAGGATATAAATCGTTCTTTTCCTTTTGATCTCATCAACAAATACATCCCGATTGCATACATCATATAATGAAATGCTATCCTTGCTGCATCATTTGAAAAGATTCCTGAGAAAAGTTTCGCTGTTCCAAAGTACAAAGTTGCCAAAAAGTCCCATGAGCGTTCGCCCGTGGTCAATAATGCGGCATAACTTGGCAATCCACTGAATATGTAAGGAAGCCATTGCGGAAATTCACCTTGCTGTTTTGCATCATTCAAGAATGTTTCGAAGCTTGAAGATGCGATATTATCGGAAGCATTGAAATTTCCACCGGTGAACAATGCAGGACTCAAAAAGAGTATGACCGATGCAATGAGTGCAATGATATATGCAGCATCTCTATATTTTTCCGGGATGAATGAAAATGATCCGGATGTTCCGGTGCTTTGCTTGGCTTTTACTTTGGACATGTCATCTACTCCAAAAAATAGATTGCCGAATACACTTTTGCATATTCGGCAATTTTACATTCAAAATTGCTTAGAAATCCATTGTTGAGAGTTTTTCCATCGTAGCTTTTACATCATTGGCAGATTTAACCAAAGCTGCATTTTCATCGGCATCCAATGTGATTTGGAAGATGTCTTCCATTCCATTCTTTCCGACTTTTATCGGAACACCAACAACTACATCATTCAAGCCATATTCTCCATTGAGCATTACAGCGCAAGGAAGAATGCGACGCTTGTCTTTTACAATGCATTCAACCATCTGGACTGCTGCAGCTGAAGGCGCATAATAAGCGCTTCCTGTCTTGAGATGATTGACGATTTCAATTCCGCCATCTCTGGTTCTCTGAACAATAGCATCGATTCTTTCTTTGGGCAATAATTCGGTGATCGGAACTCCGGCAATCGTTGTGTAACGGGGAAGTGGAACCATTGTATCGCCATGACCACCCAATACAAATGCTTGAATATCTTCTACGGAAACATTCAATTCCATGGAAAGAAATGTCCGATAGCGAGCTGTATCGAGGACTCCTGCCATTCCAAGAACTTTGTTTCTTGGTAAACCGGTTTTCTTCAAAGTGACGAATGTCATCACATCAAGCGGATTTGAAACTATGATGTAAAAAGCATTTGGAGAGAATTTCGCAGCTTGTTCAGCACATGATCCGACGATTTTTGCATTTGCTGCGAGCAAATCGTCCCTGCTCATACCCGGTTTTCTGGCTAGTCCGGCTGTTATGATGACTATCTCTGAATCTTTTGTGTCTTCATACGAATTCGTTCCCAAAATTCTGCAGTCAGATGCTTCGACGGGCATTGATTCATACATGTCGAGTCCTTTTCCTTGGGGAATTCCTTCTGCTATGTCGAGAAGAACTACTTCTGTGGCGAGTTGTTTGTCTGCCAACCTCTGGGCAGTCGTGGCGCCTACATTGCCTGCGCCAATAACGGTCATTTTCATGGATAACTCCTAGTGGAATGAAAAGTGTTATGTGAATAATTGAGTAATGTTCAATTCCGGTATAAATTCCGAAAAATCCTTTCGGATATCTTCAATGGTCCGTTCTCCCAATTTGTGGGAGACTTTTAGATGTTCAAGTGCATCATCTTTATTTCCCAATAATGCATTGATTTTTGCATATTGATAATGTAGTTCTGCATTGTTTGAATGTTCTTTGATATATGTTTCGATCAGAGTTTTCGCATCATCCGGTCTATTCATTTCGATATAAGTTTGAATGCAATCGAGTAAACAATCCACATTAGTGGGATCTAAAGTCAATGCTTGTTTATAGCAGATGATGCTTTCTTCTTGCCTGTGAATGTTAAACAATGCATCTGCTTTGGCCTGCCATACATCTACATATTGGGGATTGAGCGATAGTGCTTTGTCATAATCCGCAATTGCAGATGCATATTCTTCGAGAGCATCATGACATGATCCTCTTCCATAGTAGGACTCATAATGCAAATGATCGTGTACAAGCGCCATAGAGAATGCCTCTATTGCATCTCTGAAATTTCCTGTTTCTTCAAGTGTGCTACCTAGATTATGCCATCCTGCAACATCCGTTGATTCATAATGCAAAGCCTGCTCATAAGACTCAATTGCTTCGAGCAGTCTACCCAAAGATCCGAGGGCATTTCCACGATTATACCATGCACCTGCGAAATCTTCTTTTATGGCTAGTGCAAAATCGTAAGAACTAATTGCATCATTATAGCGCTCAAGATGGCAGAGTACGACTGCTTTGTTGAACCATATGATATGATCAAATGGTTCAATGGCAAGATATTTTTCATACCAGCTCAATGCTTCTTCATATTTCTCAAGACAGTCATTGCAATACCCTAAATCAGAAAGAGCATGTTTATGGAATTCTTCACTATTGACCAGAAATGAAAAAATCTTGACTGCTTCATCATATTTTGATTTCTTCTCATAATATTGCCCTAGGCCATACAGCACTTCGTCATTGCCCGGAAATGCATCCATCAAAGTGTGATATTGTTTGATTATTTCATCATCAGACATCACTTGTTCTTGAAGCATTGTATGCGTGATGTTGATTCCAGGATTTGTGGGGTCAAAAGCCAGAGCCTTTGTGATTGAAATAAGAGCATTGGAGGTATCGCCAGCATGAGCTTGTGCCAAGCTTTTCAAATGCCAGGCATCGGAAGAATAGGGAGCTTTTTCAACAAGTATATCAGCAATTGTGAGAGCATCTTTTTGATTACCGTCTTCGATGCAGTAATGTACCAAGGCTTCCAATGCATCATTCGAAGGGAGAGATCCTTTACCTGTTTCTATTACACGAATGCAACTCCTCAATACTTCTTGTAGGTATTGAGATTGCTTTCTTTTCGAATAGCCATCATCACCAAGCGGAACCATAGGTGTCAGAAAGAGTGTGAGAAGAGGTCGGATAGTGCAATGATACGAGAATCATGGCATTTTACCAAGAAAAATGGCGCTTTTGCAAGCGCCATAGAGTGATTATCAGGATGTTGTAGATATTGTGGTTTACTGAATGAACACAAGGGGTATATCAATGTCAATATCAGACTCCAAACTTTTTCGGATACCGTCTTTTTTCATTGAGTCATAATGAGAAAGAATGATATTCACCTTCCCGGATTGAGCGACTCCGGACTTTGTGTTTATTTGGAATTGTAAGCCGATCGGCAAGTTATTCGTGTCTTTGTCGGTGATTGTCCAGGTAATCCTATCAGAAATTGAGGAACTCGGAGAGTAAAAGAATTGG
>JBJTFZ010000163.1:0-5680 GCA_046093685.1 bacterium | reverse complement strand
AACTGTGGCCATGATATAAGCCATCAAATGTATGAATGGCAATTGAACCCGATTTTTCTCTACCCAATGCAATATTATTGAAACGAATACCTCCGATTGAATTCAGCGCAACATTTCTTTGGAATTTCTCAAAGATGAATGGTACCGGCTCGAATGCATGAACTTCACCATGCGAGGCCAATCTAGCGCTAATCATGGAATACCATCCCATATTGGCACCAATGTCAAACACTCTGTCAAGATCTCTAATCAGTGCTTCGAAAACCTTAGTCGTTCCCGTCTCATAAGTGCCTCGAAAATACAAAACATCCCATCCTGCATCTCTTGGCAATTCTATTTCCATAGAGATTCCATGAAGTGATTGAGCAATCAACTTTTCTGTTGTTTTTCCCAAGAGCATAAGCTTTCGTCCAATCCTCATGAGAAATCCCTTCCCGATATGTATTGGGATAATTCTGCAATATGTCTTCAGAACAAATAAAAGAAATACTCTCATGGAATGGATTCACAGTTTGAATGATGAATAAATATTAGGTGTTAATGAATGCTTTAATTGCTTCATTGACATGCAAGTCAGCGCTCAGTGATGAATTAATGATGGATAGGATAATCCCGTGCTCATCAAAACAATATGTCACTCTACCCGGTAGAAGACCAAGCATACCTTTTGGAACTCCGAACAATGATCGGATATGATTCTGTTCATCAGAAAGCAAAGTATATTTGAGTGAATGTTTCTTTGCAAATGCATCGTGGCTTTCAACACTATCCGCACTGATTCCCACAACTTGAATACCTCGTTTGAGGAAATCCTCATTGGCATCTCTGAATGAACAAGCTTCTTTTGTACAGAGATATGTATCGTCTTTCGGGTAAAAGAAAATCACTAATCGTTTCCCGAGGAATTGCGTAGAAAGAACAGGGACACCGTTTTGATCTACCGAAGTAAATTCCGGCAAATGATCTCCAATTGTTAGTGGCATGATTTCAGTTAAGAGATAATGAACAAAGCAGTGACAAGGCCCATGTAATTCCGGCGAATGAAATGGGTACTGCAAGATTATCGTCCAATTTCAGTCGCGTTGTAGATGCCTCTGCGATGGTTGCTATCAATGAACCACATATGGAGATTCCAAAAAACAACAGGGAGTAATCAAAAACCCATGTCCATATAGCTGAAACAATCAATGCGACGACAAAAAATGCCGAACTTCCTTGAAGCGATTTATCTAGAAAAGGAGTTTTTCCAAATTTTCTTCCAATCAATGCCGCGGCTATGTCGGAAAGTATAACAATTGAATACCCAATGATTGCGAGTGGTTTGGGAAACATCGCGATCGTGATGCATGCCGCAATCATTACCCATGAAGCACCGTTAAGAACGAGCGATGTTCGATTTCGTTCATGGGGCCTGAGCATACCACCCAAAATGGGATAAGCAATTTTTCGAATCGTTTCGCTGTAATAGAGTGAAACATCTATCAGAATCGTAAACAGGGTCATTGGAAACAGAATAAGCAAAGCTGTTTTGGTGTCTATGAAATAATAGATGATTGGAATCAACATCGAAACAATGTGAATGCTTTTTCTTTGTATTTCGCCCAGATAGGTGATTTGGTCAATTTTTGACATTTTTGCACTGTATAAATGCTAAGGATTTCATGTGATTACGCTAAAAGCTCATGCAAAGATAAATCTTGGACTGCGAATAACAGGCAAATTACCTAATGGATATCATCAAATTCATTCTTTATTCCTGCCAATACCTGATGTATACGACTCCCTGACTTTCGAAACCAATGAGCATGAACTGAAGTTTCTGTCAGATGATACTCTTGGAATTGCCCCTGAATACAACCTTGTGATGAAAGCTGCCAATGCATTACGAACTTTTCTCGATATTCAGAAAGGAGCCAAAATCTCGCTTTCTAAGAATATTCCATCGGGAGCTGGGCTTGGTGGCGGTAGTTCAGATGCCGCGTGTACACTTCGGGGTCTTGCAACACTTTGGGGTATTGAAGTTGGATCGAATGATTTAAGAGCTCTTGGTCTTTCATTGGGAAGCGATGTACCCTTTTTTCTTCAGGATAATCCTGCCATTATTGAAGGACAAGGAGAAATAATTCATCCATTGGATTTGCTTGTCAATGGATGGCTCATCTTGGTAATGCCAAACATTCACGTGTCAACTCCATGGGCATATGGTCAAATCACATCATTTGCACCCGAAAACTTTTCCCGATTTGATACTGCAATCAAGAATGGAGTATTAGATCTGCATTCTCGGATTTTTGTCAATGATTTTGAGCAACCTGTATTTGATACATATCCGCAATTAATGGAAATCAAACAACAACTTCTTAGACATGGTGCTGATATTGCATTGATGAGTGGAAGCGGATCAACAATGTATGGAATTTTCAGTGATCGAGAACAAGCATTGGAGGCTATGTCCACAATGAAAGAACATCGATGCATCATGACATCCTTGAACTCTTTGCAATCACCTAAATTCTCGGACAAGCAATGACCATCCTTCTCTCGGCAGCGGAACTTGCAAACTACGCGAAGGTGGGAGGGCTTGCGGATATAGCCTATGCACTTCCTCTCGGATGGGAAATGTGCGGTCATTCACCAATCATTGTTCTTCCCTATTACCGAGCAATCAAACAAGAAAAGAACCATCAGATTCAAGACATCAAACTGCAATTAATCATTCATTCCTTGAAGGTACATGTTCATAAAAGTCAGTTACCTAACTCAAGCATACCGGTATTCTTGGTTGAATGTGACGAACTCTATGACAGAGATGGCATTTATGGTAATCCCGATGGATTCCAAGACAATGATTTGCGTTTTTATGTATTGTGTAAAGCGGCATTTGAGATCATGATTGCTTTAGGGATATCGCCCGACATCATATCGGCACATGATTATCATACAGCCTTAATGCTTCCTCTGTTGAAGAATGAGTATGCTCATCATCCACTGTTCATTCATACTAAGGGGGTTCTCACAATTCATAATGCGCAATATCAAGGATGGTATGAAAATCAGAGAATGATTGAGATTTCCGATTGGGATTTGTCAAGTAGTGAAGCAGATTCACCTTTTCTATTACATGGCTCCTTCAATGCATTAAAGGCAGGAATAGAATTTGCAGATGCGATTGTTGCAGTAAGCCCCGGATATGCTCAGGAAATCAAGACAAAGGAATTTGGTGAAGGATTGGAAGATGTATTTCTACGGATAAAAAGTAAATTATCCGGAATCTTGAATGGTGTGGATTATCAAACATGGGATCCTCAACATGATTCCTATATCCCCTTTCATTTTTCGCCACTTGATACAAGCGGAAAACTTCATGGGAAAGCAAGATTACTCTTAAACTGTTTCGGCAATGATGTTGAACACAGCACACTCCCTTTGCTTGGCATGGTATCTCGATTCACGGATCAAAAAGGAATAGAATTGCTTGAGGATTCGCTTGAGGTTTTTTTACAAAAAAAGAAATGCAAGTTGATTGTTTTGGGTTCCGGTGAAGCCCAATATCAAAAGTATTTTCAGAAACTTCAAATGAATTTTCCCGATACTTGCTGCTATACACAAGGATATGATGAGCAATTGGCACATAATATCTTGGCGTATTCAGACTTCTTTTTGATGCCTTCTCGATTTGAACCATGCGGTCTCACTCAGCTTTATGCAATGAGATATGGAACAGTACCAATAGTTCGATATGTAGGAGGTTTAAAAGACACCGTACATGATATTGACTCTCAAGAGAATATCGGAGATGGGATTGTGTTTGAAGATTTCACTTCCAAAGCTTGTCATGATGCCATAGAAAGAGCTCTTTATACCTATCAGAATACACAAAGCATGAACATTGCGATGCAACATGCAATGCAAGCTGATTTTTCCATTGAACATACAGCCGAAGCATACATTCAACTATTCAAGAAACTACTATCATAAACTTATTTTCTGCTCCTTGCCTTGGAAGTATGCTTTTTGGTAATCATAACTTGACTTTTCTTCTTCTTTCGAATTTGACTTTCTTGTTTTTTCACCGTTGAAACTTGGGCTTTTGTTTCATCACTTCTTGTCACATTCCATTTTTTGAAAGCATGAGGTAATGCCTGATCTATATCATGAACAGGTATGATTGTCAAACCTTTCAAAATCTGGGGATTAACTTCTTGAATATCAACTGCATTTCCTTCCGGTATCAATACGGTTTTAATACCATGTCTTTTTGCAGCCAATAGTTTTTCATTCAATCCTCCAATTGGCAATATCATTCCTCTCAATGTGATTTCACCGGTCATTGCGATGTCACCACGCACGGCTCTTCCCGTTGCGGCTGAAATCATTGCAATCGTCATCGTGATACCTGCAGATGGTCCATCTTTGGGAATTGCTCCTTCAGGAACATGAATGTGAATCTCTTTTCCCTTGTTAAAATGTTCCGGAATATTCAATATTTCTGAATGTGATCTGATATATGTCAGTGCAGCACTAGCAGATTCTTTCATCACATCCCCAAGTTTTCCGGTCAAGGTTAGTTTTTCACTGCCCGGCATGATGCTCACTTCAACGGGAAGTGTGTCACCACCAACACTTGTCCAAGCAAGTCCTGTTGCAATTCCTATTTTATCAGTCAAGTTGGAATTTGACTCCTTGAACCTAGGAGTTCGAAGATAACCTTCTATCGTATCTTCCGTGACTTTTATTCCTTTCCCTTTTGAGGAGGTTGTGCCCATGACCAATTCTTTTGCAATTTTCCGAAGAATCGAAGCAATTTCTCGTTCTAGATTACGAACACCTGATTCTCTTGTGTATTCACGAATGATCTTGAGAAGCGCTTTATCTGCAAATGAGATATTGTATTTCTTGAGCGCATATTCTTTCAGCAAGTTTGGAAGAATATGCTTTTTGGCAATTTGAACTTTCTCAAAATCAAGATAGCTATTGAGATCAATAATCTCCATCCTGTCTCTTAAAGGTCCGGGGATATTATATTTGATATTGGCAGTTGTGATGAACAATACTTTAGAGAGATCATAATCCAATTCAAGATAGTGATCATTGAATGCATTGTTTTGTTCAGGATCGAGTACTTCAAGCAAAGCTGCTGAAGGATCTCCACGGAAATCCATCGACATCTTGTCGACCTCATCAAGAAGTATTACCGGATTTACTGTTCCTGCTTTTTTCATCGCTGCTATGATCTTACCCGGCATAGCACCAATATATGTTCTTCTGTGGCCTCGAATTTCGGCCTCATCACGAATTCCCCCAAGCGAAATTCGAACGAATGATCTTCCCAATGCTCTGGCAATTGAGCGGGCTAGCGAGGTTTTCCCAACGCCCGGAGGACCGGCAAGACACAATATTTGTCCCTTTGCCGTACCCGCCATTTTCAATATCGAAATAAACTCCAATATTCTCTCTTTGGGTTTTTCCATATTGTAATGATCTTCATTTAAAATATCGGCGACATGTTGTAGGTCTGTACTGTCTTCTGTTTGTTTCGTCCAAGGCAATGCAATGACGGTTTCAAGGTATGTTCTGAGAACGGAATATTCGGGTGACATCGACATCGTTTTTTTGAACTTGTCAAATTCTTCCATGACGCGAGTCTTGATATCTTCCGGCATTCCTGCAGATTCAATTC